>JACQXT010000153.1 GCA_016208665.1 Chitinivibrionia bacterium
CGCTGCGAGCCGCAGGCGACTGCAAGCAGGATGCAGAAAACGGGTGTGAGCGCTCTTCTCATGTATGCTCCCTCCGGCGCTTCGGCGATGCGGTGCGCCTTTCGTTGAAACCGGGGCTCTGAAGACTGAACGATCGGCCGTCGATCGCTCTCTCAACCGCCAGCACGCCGTCGAGATGGTCGCACTCGTGCTGAAGCAATTCGGAAAGATCCCCCTCCAGAATCATGGTTTGTTCATGCCATGCAAGGTCTCGAAAGGTTATCCGGCAGCGGGCATGCCGCTTCACTCTCACGAAAAGGCCGGGGAAGCTGAGGCAATCGTCCCAGAGTTCGATCATCCTGCGGCTTTTCTCGGTAAGCACGGGATTGATGAAAGCGACCGGCGCATCGATGCACATATACACCACTCGCTTCCGCACGCCGATCTGCGGCGCCGCTATCGCCCTGCCTGAAGCATGGAGCTTCCGCCAGGCCATGAGCGTATCGTGGAGATCCTCGACGACGCCGGCGATCTCCGGCAGTTCGTCCCGCCGCACCGCGCGGCATTTCTCGTGCAAATCCGGGTCGCCCAGAAGCAGTATGTCCCTGGCCCCCATGGATTGCTCCTCTTCCCGCGACGGACCCGGCGGGCGGCGCCCGTTCGCGAAGCGCCGCGGCCCGAAGCGGATTTCGCTTTCAAACGGAAAGTATACTACGCCCCCCGGCTGCAGGAATACAGCAATATTGTTTCTGGAATAACCCATGCATGCGAAGTACACTGCTTCCGTCTGCGGATCGAGCAGGGTATCCCCTTCTGCAGGACCCGTAAGCCGGCCGAACCGGAGAACACCCGCAGAGCGTAACACTATGAAAACGGATCGAGGATTCTACCTCTTTTTTCTGGCTCTCCTTGTCGTGTTTGCCGTTCATGCGGCGTACCTGGCGTGCCCGGCGGAAGACGCATTCATCGCCTTTCGCTTCGCGAAGAACCTCGCGCATGGGCACGGCCTGACATGGAATGCCGGCGAACCGCCGGTCGAGGGATATACAAACTTCCTGTGGGTGCTCCTGTGCAGCCTGGCGATCGACCTCGAACTGGATCCGCGCGTGTGCGCTCAGATCCTCGGCATCATCGCCGGCATGGCGGCGCTTTTCTACGCCTATCTCTATTCGAAGGATCTCCTCGGCGCCGGCGCCGTTCGGTCGCTCCTTCCCTGCCTCATGCTCGCCCTGTCGGGACCGTTCGCCGCCTGGACGTCCGGGGGCATGGAAACCGGCCTGTTCACCCTGCTGGTGCTGATGAGCTGCTACTACTTCGCCTCATTCTGGAAGCGCCGCGCCGCATTCAGTATGTATATCGCGTCCGCATCGGTGTTTCTCGCCACGCTCACCCGGCCCGAAGGATTCATGGTATGGGCCGCGTTGGCTCTGCTCTGTTTTGTGTTGCGCGATGCGCGCACCCGCTCCAGGGACCTGGCGGGTCCGGCCGTGCTGTACCTGTTCCCGCTCCTTATCTACGTCTCATGGCGGTACCGCTATTTCGGTTTCCTTCTTCCCAATACCTACTACGCAAAGACGGATTGGACGGTGTATCAGGCCTTGAGAGGCGGTTTATACGCCGCCTTCTTCGGCTTGTACTTCATCCTTCCGCTTCTGCCGCCCATCGTGTACGCCCATCGCAAGCGCGAGCGGCCGGCGCCGGGATGGAACGCCGTGCGCGCTCGCCTGCGGGAACATCCGGGGACGCCTACCTGTTTCTGGATCTGCCTGGTGTACACGCTGTATATCATCCTGATCGGCGGCGATTACATGGCGATGTTCCGGTTCTTCGCGCCGCTGATGCCCCTTATCTACATACTCTTCGGCGCCTCGACCAGCATGCCGCATTCGCCGGCGTCCACCTCTCCCCGGCCGCGGCGGGCGGCCGCGGGCTTGATTGCGCTTTCCGCGGGCTTAACGCTCCTGCCTCCGCCATCGGAGCGATTTCGTACCATGCGGACATGAAGGTGTACGATTTTTTCGGCCTGGTCGATACGCACATCGCGCATCTGCCCGCGGCGGCCGGAGGCGCTCCGGGATTGCCCGGGCATGAGAAAGAGGACTTCCGGTTCCTCTTTTCAAAGAAACCGACCTACATCATATTCACGCGGCTGCTCGCGCGCGAGCCTCCGCCGTTTCCGGATTACCGCGCGTTTTCCCCGGCGTCGACGCCGGGAGACGGCCGCGCGCGCGGCTCGGATGAAACGGAACGATGGATGAGCGCATTCCTGCGGGAGCACTATGATTTGAAATGTGTCCGGTTGGCGGACCGGGAGAACAACGAGGAAGGATACTTCGCGTTCCTGGAACTGAAGCGGCAACGCCGACAGCCGGGCGTCGGGGCGGAGCCCCGCAGCGGGCCGGGCGAGTGAGATCCCGGCCTCCGGCGAACCGCGGCTAGTGTCGGTGCAGATTCTTGTGCATCGTCCTGCGCATCTCGCGCGTGCGTTCGTCCGCGGGAAGCTCTTTCAGCCGCGCGTTCAAGTCTTCGTCGTTCTCGGCCTGCAGCATTCGCGCGATGTAATTGATGATGCTTTGAGGAAACACATCCGCCGTTTCGTACAAGCCTCGCTTCTCCAGGAGTATCCGCGATGATTCCACGCAGTTCCTCGGCAGCGGCGTGAGCTGGGACATCAGCTTCTTGTCCTTGAAAATATTGCCCGTCACATAGAGGGCATCCGCAATATCCGTCGATTCCTTATGTGTCAGCCCCCAGGTGGCGGCGAGCGCTATACCCGCCAGGAGGAGATCGATGCACGCGCTGCCGTCGGGGGTTCGCAGTTCGACCGTCTGGCGTCCTTCCACATCGTCGAAACCGGCCCTCTGTCCGGGATTGATGCGCAGCGCCAGGTTGACCGCTTTCGACCATCCGAGCGGCACGCGGATCATCGCGCTCCGATTGAGATCGCTCCAGCATATGCGCGTCGGGGCTTCTTGATTGGGGACCATGCGAAGGTAGGCTGCGGCGACGGTATTGCCGAAGGCGGTGAGAGAATCCGCGTACGTGCACAGCCCGCCGACGAGCTGCCGCGCTTCGGACGTCAGCGCGCCGTCCGCCTCGAGCATCCTGTTACTCCCGTCGCGCCTGAGCTCCATGTGGACGTGCATCCCGTTTCCGGCGACCCCTTCCTCGATTTTCGGCGCGAATGTCGCGACGCAGCCGTGATTGTGCGCGATCGTGCGAATGAGCCACCGGGCCAGCACCAGCGCGTCGCCCGCGTCCTCGATCGGCGTCGGATTGAACTCGATTTCCATCTGTTCCGCCCGCTTGCCGTCGATCTCCTCAATTTCGCTCTCGACGCTTTCGATGTATCCGACTTCGCTGTGCGCATACTTCACCGCACCCGTAATCTGGCTGATGTGCCGCACCATCTCGTCGAGTATGGCGCCCGATTTGACGAAAGGAGCGGCTGCATGATACCCACTCTGCGGGGAGCCGGGATAGAGTATCGAATGTCTGTCGCTCATGAGAAAGAACTCGAGTTCCCCCAGGGCGTATAATTCGAATCCCGTCCGTTCCCGAAACAACGCCGATGCGGCGTGGAGGATCGTATCCCAGGCGAAGCGGACCCGTTCGCCGTCGTTGGAGAGATAGCGGCACATGAAATCCAGGCTGCCGTCGGCGAACGGATTCAAGAACGCCGATGCATAGACGGGCACCGCATACACATCGGAGAGGCCCGCATCGACGAGACCCTTGAACAGCGACGAGCCGTCGACCCGCTCACCCTCGGCGAGAATGCGTTCGGCCTGCCGGCGGCAGGTGATCGGCAGGCGAAGCTCTTTCAGCTTGCCGTCGAGCGCAAGGTAATGAAATATGATCCTCTCGATATTTTTCTCTTCGATGATCTTCAGGAGATCCTCGCGAGTGTAATCTTCCTTTGGTTTATCGAGAATCACCGATACGGGATTCATCAACGGATACTGTTTCTCCATCCTGCCCTCCGCCGCAAAACTCCCCTGTGACTCGACCGTTGCACATAGATTGAAAAAAGCGCTGCTTCGCGCCCGAAACCGCCCTCCCGGCAGAGACGGCGGATGCCGCTACGCACCCAGGAAATCCGGCGGTTCCCCCCATACCTTCGTGAAGACCAACGATCCAAGGCTCACCCGCGCGCGTTTCGAATGCTGTCTCCGCCGGAGATCTTCGGGCAGCGAATCCGCATCCCCCGGATAGCCGACCGCAATTGCGGTCACGGGTTCGAATCCGCCGGGAACGCCGTATGTCTCGACGACCTTTGCCGAGTCGAATCCGGCCATCTGGTGCGCGAACAGCCCCATGCTCATTGCCTGAAGAACCAGGTTCTCCGCGGCGAGCCCCACGTCGTGCAGCGCATGCCGGTTCGGTTTTCCGTTTCGATCGAATGCGAGCTTCGCGAAAGTGAGTATCACGAGCGGAGCATGCCGGACCCACGCCTGATTGCCGGGCGACAGGCACGAGAGCATCCGCGCGAACTCCTCCGGGTCGTCCCGCGCCGCAACGATGAAGCGCCAAGGCTGTTCGTTGAAGCTCGACGGAGCCCATCGCGCCGCTTCGAAGAGCGAAGCGATATCGCTCCCTGTGAGCGGCCTGCCGGAAAACGCAACCGGGCTCCACCGCCTCCCGATCAGCTCATGAACGGGATACTCGACCTGTGCCGGTTTCTCCATCTTGACACCTTTCCATGGCCGCCGGAGAGCGCCCCCGCAACGCAAGAATCAAAACTCGATGTACTTCTCCTTCTTCACATTGCACACCGGACAGGTATCCGGGGCCTCGCCGATCGCGGTATGCCCGCATACCGGACATACGTAGACCCGGGCTGAGGCGATGTCTTTTCCCGCGACAACCGACTGCCTTGCATCAGAGTACA
>JACQXT010000163.1 GCA_016208665.1 Chitinivibrionia bacterium
TTCGTTATGGGTCCGCTCGCATTCCTGGTTCATCCCACGGCGGTCGTCTTGGTGCCGGCCGCATGCATCGGCATCATGGCCATGGATGCAGGGCGATTTCGATCGAGCCGCCCCGCGTTGCTTCTCCTGTGGTGCCTGGTCATAGCGGCCGTGAACGCCGTCTGGATTGCGCCGCTCGTCAGCTACCTCGGAGTGAAGACTCCCTCGACCGCTTTTTTCCAGATGGCGGGAATACAGGAAGCCGCCAGTCTGATCATGCGGCCGGGAAGCCTTCCGGCGGCTGCACTGGTCGTCTTCGCCTTCGGGGGCATGCTGACCCTCGTTCGCGAGAAGCGGTTTTCCGTTCTGGTGCCGGCCGCCGGAGCCTCGGCGGTTCTACTGGCGATCGCCGGGTACGGATGCCAGATCGCGTGCATCGACCAGATGGAGCCGGGACGCTTCTTGGTCAGCTTTCTGCTGTTTCTCTCTCCGCTTGCGGGCGTTGGGCTCTGCGGGTTCATGAAGGCGGTCGAACGCCGGTTCCCCTCGGGCGGCACACGATGGAAATACGCACTTACGGTGCTGATCTTTCTTGCTCCTCTGTGGCTTTCGTTTATTGAATCCAAGACGCTGTACAAGCATACGATAACGACCAGGATGCCCGAAGGCGTTGCCGCTCTGGCGGCGATCGCCAAAGAGCGAACGGATTTGCCCGGCAGGCTGATGGTCGAGGACGGTCCGGCCGCTCTCTACGGGCACGCCCATCTGCCCGGCATGCTGCCGCTGCTGAGCGGGCGGGAGCAGATCGGCGGGCCGTATCCCTATACAATTCTCAAGCACCACTTTGCGGACTTCGAGAGCGAAAGCGCGTTCGGAAGACCTCTCGTTTCGTTTTCTCCGGCGGAGTTCGATTCGTGCCTCGAAACCTACAATGTGCGGTTGATCCTTACGGCGACAAAGGGAACGGAAGACTTCCTTAGGAGGGTCGCGTCGGTCAGTCTCATCGCGCGGTCGGGGCGATATTCGCTCTGGAAGGTGCAGGGGGATTTCGGCCCCGCGTTCGGGGCCGGCGTTCAGGTGTCGTCCGCTCAGAACCTGATTATGGTGACGGGAGGGGGATCCGTCCCGAGGGTGGTTCTCAAGTATCATTGGGACAAAGGATTGCATGCCGCCGGCCCATCGATGATTTTCCCGGTGCAGGTAGGCGCCGATCCGATTCCCTTTATCGGGCTCGAGCCTCGAGGGGCAAATGAAGTGCGCATAGTTTATGAGTAAAGACGGCTCGTTGGGGTTGACATCCGGGCTCGGTTGCGGTATCATAATCGGAGATTTTCCAATACATTAGGCCGCTGCGCCGATCAAGATAAGGAGTTCAAGGACGTTCCACTGTTGAGGAAAGCGTAAGTCGATGTCCGTGCCCGCGAAGCGACACCGTACGCTGCTGTTGCTTGCCCTGTTTTTCTCGACCCTCGTATTTCACATGGTCGTGGGATGGCAGGATATCTCCATCCTTGCGCGGAATGGGTTTCTCTGCGACGACAGTTTCTACGCATTCCAGATTGCGAAAAACATCGCCGCCGGAAACGGGCCGACGTTCGACGGCGTTCTGCCCACGACCGGCTTTCAGCCGCTCTACGTGTTCATCCTTGTGCCTGTATTCTGGCTCTTCGGAACGAGCCTGGTCGTGCCTGTCAAAATCGCGCTGATGATTTCGGCGGTTTTCATCGCGATGGCGGCGGTTGTTCTCTTTCTCATCACGAGCAGGTATGTCAGGGAATCGATTGCGCTCGTTGTTTCGCCGCTGTGGGCGTTTTCCCCGGTGGTCATCAGACAGGGCGCTAACGGGCTGGAAACCTCCCTGGCGCTTCTCTTGTTCTCGGTATCGGTGTATTACTACCTCGCGAATGTCCGGGGGGATCCATACCCGTCCCGGAATTCGATGATCGTGCTGGGGATTCTGCTCGGCCTTACGATCTTCGCGAGGATCGACGAGCTGTTTCTCCTCTTCGCCGTGCTGCTCGATTACCTCTTCGTCCTGAGAAAACGGGGGGCATCGCGGGGAGCGATTGCAGGGGTGGGATATCTTCTCGCCGGCGTGTGTTTCGCTTCGAGTCCGTGGGTGCTCTACTACGCCGTTCAGGCAGGAACGCCCGTTTTCGACAGCGGGGCGGCGATTCGCTTCCTCTCCATGGCCTACGCCCCCTTCTTCGACGTGCAAGCCCCCGCCGGCGCGGCCGCCGGTCCCGGCGTTTCGTTCATCCTGTTCAATGTCGTCCATTCCTTCTCGGTGCTCAAGGCAGCGCCTCCGGTTCATGCGCTGTACCGGCTCATGGAGAAAGCCGGTTCGGGCGCATGGCTCGAAACGGCTCTGGACATTCTCGGAACCATCGCCGGTCTCGTGCTGGTGGGCGTGCTCGTCTATTATTTCATCCAATCGAGAAGAGGCGCCCGTTTCAATCGCAGGAGCGAGGTCAACTTCCTGCTCGTGTTCTCCCTCCTGCTCATCGGCGCCTATTCCTTCGTCGTCTTCGGCTTCTTCTTTTTTATACGGTACTATTTTCCCATCTATTTCATCCTGTGCATCTATTGCGCGTTTTTGCTCGAAGACTGTTGCGGCCGTTTCTTCGCCCGGGCCCGCTCCTCCGTCGTGCGCGCCGCGGTTTTCTCGTGCGCCGGAGCCTATGTGATCGCCTTTGCCTTGATGGCGTACAGCCAATCGTTCAGGACGAAGAAGGTGTACTGTTTCTACGACGTGGCCAAATGGGCGGAGAAACATACGGGCGAGCATGATACCATCGGCGCCTTTCAAGGAGGGGCCATCGGCTATTTTTCCGGGAGGAGGGTGGTGAACCTCGACGGCAAGGTGAACCACGACGCCTTGGAGGCGCTGAAAAGCGGCACGCTTCATGCATACCTGCATAAAGCCGGAGTCGATGTCGTACTCGACAAGTGCAATGTGCTCGAGCTGTTTCTTCTGAATCCCGGCGGGACGGCCCCGGAAACGCTGCACCTCGCCCGCATAACCGACGCGGACGATCCCTGCATGCCGGGATGGGTCGCCTACCGGGTGTTGGAGGAGGGGGGGAACGGCGGCTCGATCCATCCCTCTCTCATGCGGCGCTGATTTCCGGCAATTTTTGATTGATTTATATCCTATTAATGAGTAGACTTACTTAAAACAGTGCAATCTATCATTTTCCTCTTGGAGGTTCCTCGCACCGCCACTGATAATGGTTCTCTGAGCCGCATTCCGTAATGTTTTGGCTTGTACAAGATCGAGTCAGAGTGATAGGTTGTCTTCCAAATTGCGCAAATTGCAGTAACGGAGAACATTGACATGTGGCCGGCTCTTTTCTGGATCAGTGTGGCGTTTGTTTTTTATGCCTACTTCGGGTATCCGCTCGCCCTCTTCGTGCTCGGCAAGTTTCGCCGGCATACGGACGTGCCGCGGAGTGCCGATTACCGCCCCTCCGTCTGCGTGTTCATATCCGCCTTCAACGAAGAGAAGGTCCTTCGCCGCAAGATAGAAAACAGCCTGAGCCTCGACTACCCCAGGAATAAGCTCAAGATTATCGTGGCGTCCGACGGCTCATCGGACGCAACCGTCGCCATTGCCCGCGACTACGATGATCTCGGCGTCACGCTGCACAACTTCTCAGCGAGGCGCGGGAAAAGCGCCACCATCAACAGCGTCATGAAGCACGTACGGGAAGAGGTCGTCGTATTCACGGATGCCAACGCCATCTTCGCCGCAGATGCCCTGAAGAAAATGGTTGCGCAGTTCTGCGATCCGCGTATCGGGTGCGTGGTCGGCAAGCTCAGATACGTCGACAGGCACACGTCCGGCGTCGGCAAAGGCGAAGGCATCTACTGGCGATATGAATCGAAGATCAGCCGGATGGAGAGCGCCCTTCAGAAGGTTCTCGTCGCAAACGGCTCGATCTTCGCCATCCGCAGGAGACTGTTCAGGCAACTCCACCCCGAGGTCGCCAACGACTTTCAATTGCCCGTCGATATCGCGAGCCAGGGGTACGGAGTGGTCTATGAACCGCAGGCCGAAGCCATCGAGCGGACCACGATTTTCTGGCAGGAGGAATTCCAGCGCAAGCTCCGCATCGTGCTTCGCGGCATAACGGGATTTTCGGTGCTCGCGGACCGCTTCAAGGGATTCAGGCTGTGGCAGTTCGCATCCCACAAGCTGCTGCGGTGGTCGGTTGCGCCGTTCCTCCTCCTGGCGCTCGCGACGAACGGCGTGCTGGCCGCCCGGTCCTGGTTCTTCGCCGGCGCCGCGGTTCTCCAGGCGGCATTTTACCTGGCGGCATTCAACGGGTGGCGCCTGCGCAAGGCGAAAAAGCCCCATCGCTTCTTCTACGTTCCGTTCTACTTCACCATGGTCAATCTTGCCGCCACGGTTGCAATCGTCAAATTCGCGGTCGGCCGCCGGCAGGCCGTGTGGGAAAAGGCGGAAAGCGCCAGATTCTCGCCGATTCACACTCCCGCCGAACCATTCTCCGCGGTCGCGTCTCCGGATCTGGAGGATGAACTGCACCGGCCGGCGAGCAGCGCGGTACGAGTAAGCAAGAACTGATCATGTACTCATACCTCAAAACCCTCGTGCAATGGAGAAGATTCATCATCATGAGCGGCGTCGCCGCCCTCGCGATCGCCGCGGTCGTCAGCGTGCTTCTTCCCAAGTGGTTCACGGCCACGACGTCGATTTTTCCGCCTGAGCCGAAAGGATCCCTTTCTCCGTACGCTCAGATCCTGCAAAGCCTGCAGACGCCGCTCTTCGGCCCGACGGCGATCGGCGCCCGTCCGGGAACGATCTATATCGACATCTTGAAAAGCCGCACAGTGGGCGAGCGGGTGATCGACGAATTCGGCTATCGGAAGATTTACAAGTCTGAATTGACGACCGATGCGCTCGACATACTCCGGTCCCACACGTTCTTCTCCCTTCTCGATAACGGCCTGCTGATCGTCAGTTTCGAGGACCGGAATGCGGAGCGGGCCGCACAGGTCACCAACAGGTACATCACTCTTCTCGACGAATTCAACCGCGAGCTCAACGTGAGCCGGGCCACGAAATCGAAGGAGTTCATCGCGGGCCAGCTGAAGCGCCACGAACAGGAGCTCAGGAAAGCCGAGGAAGCTCTCCAGGCGTTCCAGGAAAAGAATCAAGCCGTCGAGATGGACGAGCAGACGCGCGCCACGATCGAAATCGTTGCCGATCTCACCAGCGAGGCCGTCAAGCTCGAGATCGAACTCGAGCTGCTGCGCACCTATGCGTCGACCGCCTCGGAAGAGTATCTGAGCAAGAAAGCGCACTACGATAAGCTCATTCAGCAGCTGAACAAGTTCAAGAGCGATTCGACGAGAACCGGCGACGACCGCACCCAGACGTATTTCCCGACATTGGATCGCGTGCCCGAGATATCGCTCACCTACGCGCGGTTGCTCCGCGATGTGACGGTCGGCGAGAAGGTGTATCAGCTTCTGGTGACGGAGTACGAGCAGGCGCGCATCGAAGAGGCCCGTGACACGCCAACGATCCAGATTCTCGACGCGGCATCGCCTCCCGAGCTCAGGAGCAGGCCGAAGCGGAAACAGATCGTGCTCATCGGAGGTTTTCTGGGCCTGGCCTGGGGAAGTCTGATCGCCGTTTTCTCCGCCTTCCTGTCGGGCGGGAGCAGCCAGGCGGGCAAGCTCAAGGAGCTGTTCGCTCCCGTATCCCACGATTTGAAAAGAGTGTTCAGGCGTTCAAGGCACTGACATGTCAACGGCACCGGAACGTCATCTCACGAAGAGGGACGTCGTTGCGATCTCGACGGTCGTGTCCCTTCCGTTCGCGGGCGCGCTGCTCCTCTATGCGGTATCCCTCGAATCGCTCATCAAACTCGTTGCCGCGGGGGCGTTCGCATCGGTGATGGCGCTCGCCATGTTCGCGCATCCTGCGTTCGGCATTCTCGCCGGCGTGTTCTACGTGTACTCCGGGCTGTCATTCTACGCCCCTCCCTTCGTCGCATACGGCATCATACTCATCGTGCTGCTCGCGGCCTGCCTGCGCCTGCTGAGGGGCGAAAGCCTGCAGTTGAGAACCCCCTTTTTCATCTGGTCCGTCGCGTTCTTTGCGCTGTTTGCGCTTCAATCCATGCTCTTTTCATACAACATCTCGTACTCCATGCAGAGCCTCTTCGCATTCGTGAAAGTGGTTGTGTTCGCCTTTCTGATCGCGCAGTTCATCAGGACGCCGAAGCAGCTCGATACGTTCGCGATCGTCGTCTTCGCGGGAGCCCTGTGTTCCATCGTTCTCGGTCTCATCAACCTGCGGTTCGGCCTGCAGAGCAATCTCAATGTGATGGGCGGGGTGAACCTGCTTCGTTTCACCGGCACGTTCCGCGATCCCAACGTCCTGGCGATGTCGCTCATGTCGGCGCTGCCCCTCGGCCTCTACGCCGTGAGACGGAGCGGGGGATGGACGTTCAGGCTCGGCGCGATTCTCGGGCTGGCCGCCCTGCTCGCCGCGGCGTTCGCGACGTATTCGCGGGCGGCGTTCTTCCCGCTCGCGTTCATACTCCTGGCCGTGCTTCTCAAGGAAACGAGACATCGGAAATCTGCGGTCTCCCTGCTTCTCGTGCTCGCCGTCGTGGCCGTGGTGCTCCTCGTCCCCGGCTTCTACTGGGACCGGTTGATGTCCCTGGGGGATATCTCGGAGGTGAGCCAGTCGGACTGGTCTCTCTACCTGCGGCTCAAGGCGGCCAAAGTGGCGCTCGCGATGTTCGCGGAACATCCGTTCACCGGCGTCGGGCTCGGCAATTTCATCGTGCGCTCGGGCTCGGAATTGTTCGTCCGGATCGTTGTTCATAACCTCTATCTCGAGATACTCGCCGGCACCGGCATTCTTGGATTTCTGTCCCTCATGCTCGTGTTCTGGTCCGGCATCAGGGAATGCCTCAAGGGCATCCGCGCCCGCCGGCGCGCCGCCCTGGAAGGGATGCACGCGCTGTCCTTCTATATGCTCCTCTCGTTCGTCTCGTCGCTCATTGCGGGGCTCTTCCTGTCGACGCCGTTCAGTTACTCGATATGGACGCCGCTCGCCGGCGGCCTGGTCGTCGGCGCCATGGCCTCCCGCGACGCCGACGCATCCGTTTCCTGATTCGCGACTCGGGCAGGAACCTTTGGCGCTTCCGCATGTATAAGCGTGCACGAGAGGGGGCATGTCCGGCGGCGGAACCCGCGCCGCCCCCGGGGGAAGTGTGCGGGAAGAAGTCATGGTCTCAACACGAGGTGCGCTGTGATGTCGCCTTGCAACGGGGGCAGCGAGCGGATTCCGCTTATCGGGCGACCGATCCCAGTGAGAAAGGAGAGAAGGACGCTACGTCCGCTCGTATGACTCGTAGAAAAGGAACGGTGTTCAACGGCTTGTGTGCGATGCTTCTCATCGCCGGGCTGGCGGCGGTATTCCCGGGCGCGGCCGTCCAGGCCGGACCGTCCTCCGGCGAAGGAAGCGGGGGGCAGGGATACATCGGCGTCGTTATGCAGAGTTTGACCGACGACATCGCAAAGGGGCTGGGGTTGAACACGAGCAGGGGGGTCTTGATTGCCGACGTCCTCGAAGGAAGCCCCGCCGAAGAAGCAGGCATCGAGGACGGCGATGTTCTTCTGGAGTTTGACGGGAAGCTAGTGAGAACTCCCGAGAATCTCAAGGAAATGGTGGTCAGGAAAGTCGTGGGGGAGAGGGTGAAGGTCAAGATCATCAGGAACGACGAATCGAAAATCCTGACGCTCGTCGTAGGGGAGCGTCCCGAAGATGAAGGCGAGATAACATGGGAAGCCGAAGATCCGGAAGAGGAAAGCGCTCTCAAAAGGTTCGCCCTCGGGGTCCCCGGAGAATTGAAGAACCTCCCGAAGGACGTTATGATGTACTTCGAACCGGGCCGCCGCCTGGGCGTGCACGCGGCGGACCTGAACGAGGACCTTGCCGCGTATTTCGGCGTCGGCAAGGACGACGGAGTCCTCGTCCTCGATGTCGAGAAGGAATCCGTCGCCATGGAGGTGGGGATCAAGGCGGGAGACGTCATCCGGCGAATCGGTGCGGAAAAAGTGGATTCGGTAGCCGAGCTGAAGGACGCGATCAGAGAGGTCGAAGCCGGCGACTCCTTCGATATCGTCATTGCGAGACATGGCGCAGAAATGACCCTGACGGGCGCGTTCGAGAAAGACAGCAGCGAGAAGATCTTCCTCAAAGAGCACTCGTCCCGCGAGAATCTTCCCATGAAACGCGTGTACCGCTTCGATTCGAAGGAAATGGACGATCTCCGCAAGGAGATGGAACAGCTGAAAAGCGAAATGCAAAAGCTCAAGAAGGAATTGAAGAAAGAGCTCGAGCACATGGAAGCGGACTAGCCGGCCGGAGGCGATCGACCCCCGCCGTCGCGAGAAGGGCGCCCGAGCGCCCTTCTCTTTTTCTTGGTGTGCCTGAAATCTCCGGCCGACCGAGTCCCCGGCCGCGCCGCCCGGCCCGTGCTCCGCCGCCGACGCACCTCATCGATCTCCGAACAAAACGCTTTCAAGGACTCAACAAGGCGTGGTACCGTGTTCACGACTCCGTTGAGAGGACGCCAATGAAGCTTGTTTGGTTCTCCGAGATAAAATGGGACTACTTGCGGACGCGCAACCAGCAGATCATCAGAAGGAAACCGCCTGATGCGGAACTGCTCTACCTCGAACCATACGTCAAGGGGAGGAGGAACCGGTTCGGTCTCCGAACGGAAGGAGATCTGCGCGTCGCAACGGTGCCGTTTATCAAATCCGCTCCTGCTCCGGAGTACGGGTTTTCAAAGCGAAGAAACCGGCTTCATCATTTCGAATATCTACGCCATCGATGCCGCGCGCAGGCTCGGCGGCGGTTTCCTCCTCTATGACTGCAACGATTCCCACGATGCATTTCCCGGCATGCCGCCGTGGACGAAAGACTACTTTGTGCGCACGTGCACCCATGCCGACGCCGTGTACGCCTCCTCCCGCGACCTCCTGGCGAGGGTTTCCGGTATTCGAGAAGGGAAGGGGTGCGCATACCTCGGAAACGGCGTCGAATACGACCATTTCGCAATCGACGAACAGGCTCTGCTTGATCGCGTTTCGTCGAGCACGGTGCGGTTGGGCTATATCGGCGCCATCGCCCCGTGGCTTGATTTCGACATTCTCACCGCCCTCGCCCGGCGGCACCCCGAATGGGAAATCGTTCTGGCCGGGCCGGTGCTTCTCGGCGTCGAAGGCGACGTCGCCGCATTGACGGTCCTCCCGAACGTGCATCGGCTCGAACCGGTTTCCTACGAACGCGTTCCGGAGATCCTCCGCGGGTTCACCGCCGGGCTGATTCCGTTTCGCTACAACGACCTCACGCGCGGCGTGAATCCGAACAAACTGTACGAGTATATGGCCTCCGGATTGCCTGTGGCGGCGACGGCGTTTTCTCCGGAAGTGCTGCTCTACCCCGAGGCCGTGCACGCCGCGCAGGGCGAGGAAGAGTTCCTGCGGGCGTGCGAAGAAAT
>JACQXT010000164.1:0-2233 GCA_016208665.1 Chitinivibrionia bacterium
GCATAGCCATACAATCTATCAGCGAATGCCCGGCATGTCAGCAGAAATATGCCCCTACCGTATCAGCATCGCGTCGCCGTAGCTGTAGAAGCGGTAGCGCCGCTGCACGGCTTCTTCGTAGCACTCAAGGGTCTTCTCCCTGCCCAGGAATGCGCTGACGAGCAGCAGGAGGGATGATCGAGGAAGATGAAAGTTCGTGAACAGCCCGTCGACGACCTTGAATTCGAACCCCGGATAAATGAACAGATCCGTTTCTCCGCAGAACTCTTCATGCTCCCCGAGCGCCTGAATATGTCCCGAACGGTATGCGGACTCGAGCACGCGCGTCACCGTCGTGCCCACGGCCACGATGCGCCGCCCTTCTGCTTTCGCCCGCCGCAACCCCGCCGCAGCCCGGCCGTCGATGCAACACGCCTCGGCGGGCCGGCTGTTGCGTTCCACGGTTTCTTCGTCGAGCGGGAGAAAGGTGCCCGGGCCCACATGGAGGACGACGGAGAGAACCTGCACGCCGCCGGCTTCGAGCGTCTCGAGGAGCGTTTCGTTGAAATGAAGCCCCGCCGTCGGCGCCGCGACCGATCCGTTCTCCCGGGCGTATACGGTCTGGTACCGTTCACGGTCGCCGGGCCGGTCGGGCCTCGAAATATACGGCGGAAGGGGCACGTGCCCGAAGTCGCGGAGAATGTCGTCGATCCCTCCGCCCGCGGCCGTTTCCAATTCGGCTTCGCGCGCGGCTATCCTTCTCATCATCCTGAGGGAGAAGCGGCCGTTCGCGCCTTCGACCGTTTCGCCGATCCGTATCTTGCCCGCGGGCCTGAGAAGGGCGCGGAAGGCGCCCTCGCCGAGCTTTCCGACGAACAGCACTTCGACTTCTCCGCCGGTCGCTCTCTTGCAGAACAGGCGGGCCGGAACGACACGGGAACGGTTCACGACCAGCACGTCTCCGTTCCCCATGAACCGGAACGCGTCCGCGAACACCTCATGCCGCCGCGCGCCGGATGATCGATCCACGACCATCAGGCGGCTGCCGGTCCGCTCGGGCAGGGGCTCCTGCGCGATGAGCGAATCCGGAAGATCGTAGGAAAAATCGAGAAGGCGCATGAGATGTCAGAACAGATGGGGTTCTTCGGACCCGTCCGGACGCGTCAGACCGAGATGGGAGAGCGCGATCGGCGTCGCGACCCTGCCGCGCTGGGTTCTCTTGAGAAACCCTTCCTGGATCAGGTATGGTTCATAGACGTCTTCGATGGTTTCGATCTCCTCGCTGATGGCGATCGCGAGAGAATGAATGCCGACGGGGCCGCCGGCGAATTTCTGGATGATCGTGGAGAGAATCCGCCTGTCCATTTCGTCGAGCCCTTTTGCGTCCACTTGAAGCCGTTCGAGAGCGTAGTCCGCGGCCGGCTTGTCGATCTTTCCCTTTCCCTCCACTTCCGCGAAATCCCTCGCGCGCTTGAGCAGGCGGTTCGCGATCCTCGGCGTGCCGCGCGAGCGCCGGGCGATTTCCGCCGCCCCGTCCTCGGTGATGTCGATCCCGAGAATCCGGGCGGATCGGAGCACGATCTTTCTCAATTCCTCGGAGGCATAGTAGCCGATTCTGAAAACGACCCCGAACCGGTCGCGCATGGGAGCGGTGATCATGCCCGCGCGCGTGGTCGCTCCCACCAGGGTGAACGACTCGATGTTCAACGCATAGTGCCGGGCGTTCGGCCCCTTATCCACGATGAGCTCGCACCGCAGATCGTCCATCGCCTGGTAGAGGTGTTCCTCGAGGATTCTCGGCAGCCGGTGGATCTCGTCGATGAACAGCACTTGCCGGCGTTCGACGCGGCTCAGCACGCCGAGCAGCTCCGCCGCGTTCTGAAACGCGGGGCCCGAGGTGGTCTTGATGGGGACTTCCAGCTCGTTCGCGATGATGTATGCCAGCGTTGTCTTGCCCAGCCCGGGAGGGCCGTACACGAGAACATGGTCGAGCGCTTCGGCCCGGAGTTTCGCCGCCTTGATGAAAACGCCGAGATTCGCCTTGAGCTCCTCCTGCCCGATGAAGTCGGCGAGCGATTTCGGCCTGAGGACCGCCTCGCTCCTCAGTTCTTCGGTCGAGGACTCGGCGCTTGTCAGTTTCTCACGTGCCACGCGATGCACCTCCGGTATGCGCGAACGGCGGCTTAGATGCCGCCTGCGCGTCTGAGCGCTTCCCTGACGACCTCTTCGACGCCGGGATCTTCGAGGGCGTTCC
>JACQXT010000164.1:2258-6532 GCA_016208665.1 Chitinivibrionia bacterium
GAGGGCGCGCTCGGCCGCAACCTTCGTCATTCCCAGGGCGGTGAGGGCGAGAATCGCTTCCTCTCGGATCGACGCAGGATGCTCCGGTTCGGCCCCCGCCGCGGCGATGTCGTCGAGCTTCTCCTTGAGCTCCATGACGAGCCGCTCAGCGGTTTTCCTCCCCAGGCCGGGAATGGACACCAGGGATCCGATTTCTTCCCCCCGTATCGCGGCGACGATCTGGGCGGCCGGCTTTGCGGACAGTATGCCGAGCGCCATCTTCGGTCCGATGCCGGAAACGTCGATGAGCCTGAGAAACAGCTCCCTGTCGTCGCGCCGCAGGAATCCATAGAGCGCCAGGCGGTCTTCGCGGACATGGAGGTAGGTATGAAACGCCGCATCCTGCATGCCCTCGTCCAGGAAATCCAGGTCGCGCTCCGGCACATGAAGCTCGAGTCCGATGCCGCCCACCTCGACGATGCACCGCGGCCGAACGGCGAGTATGCGCCCCTGGACGGACGCGATCATACGCGGCTCCATTCCCTGTTTCTGAATGCGTGGCACAGGGCGATGGCCACCGCATCCGATTCGTCCATGATCGCAATCGGTTTCTCGAGTTTCAGGATCCTGCCCAGCATGAACTGCACCTGCGACTTGTCGGCCGCGCCGTTTCCGGTGACGGCCTGTTTGACTTCCCGCGCCGAATATTCGAACACGGGGACGCCGCGCAAGGCCGCCGCGAGGATTGCCGCCCCGCGGGCTTCGCCGAGAACCAGCATGCTCTTCGGATTCTTGCCGTAGAAGACGTGTTCGATGGATACGTGCGTGGGAGT
Organism: Chitinivibrionia bacterium; assembly: GCA_016208665.1. Taxonomy (GTDB): domain Bacteria; phylum Krumholzibacteriota; class Krumholzibacteriia; order WVZY01; family WVZY01; genus JACQXT01. Next base: position 3,071 of record JACQXT010000164.1, read on the forward strand.
ATGGAGCTCGAGCAAGCGGTCGATCTCGAGAAAAATCGTTTTCAGCTTCTCGTGTTTTTCCATCGAGCCGCGCAGAGATATGATCCCGGAATCTACGTAGGCGACCGCATCCCCTTCGCCGCTCACGATTCCGTAGCCGGTGCAGCTGCTCCCGGGATCGACACCGAGAATGGTATACATGGCATGCCTGCTCCCAGGCTTTATTCCTCCAGGATATCGTCGGGTATGTCGAAGTTGGCGCTTACCCGCTGCACGTCATCGAGGGATTCCAGGGCTTCCATTATCTTCAGGGCGGTGCGGGCGGAATCCCCGTTCAGGGTGACGACCGTCTTGGGGAGTTTCTGGATATCGGCGCTCTGATACGGAATGTTCGAAGACTTCAGCGTCTCGCAGACCGTCTCGAAATCCTCCGGCGCGCATATGATTTCGAACCCTTCATCCTCGATCTTGACATCCTCCACGCCTGCTTCGAGCACCACGCCGAGCAGGGTTTCTTCATCGCACTGTTCCTTGTTCACCCAGATGACGCCCCTGGTCTGGAAAAGCCATGAAACACACCCGCTCTCACCGAGGCTGCCATTGTACTTCGACAGGATATGGCGCACTTCAGCGCTCGTTCGATTCTTGTTGTCGGTGAGCGCTTCGATCAGGAGGGCGAATCCCTTGGGACCGTATCCTTCGTATGAATGCTCCTCGAACCGCGTGCCCTCATCTTCGCCCGCGGCCTTTTTGATGGCCTTCTGGATGTTGTCGGTGGGCATATTGTTGTCTTTGGCGACCTGCATCGCCACCCTGAGCCGTGAATTAGCGGCCGGATCGGCGCCGCCCAATCTGGCCGCGATCGAGATTTCGCGTATGAGCTTCGTGAACAATCTGCCCCGTGCGGCGTCGACTTTCCCTTTTTTCCTCTTGATCGATGCCCATTTCGAGTGTCCTGACATGCCTCACCTCTTGAAAGGAATTACTGGTTCTTCTCTTCCTTTTCCTTCTTGGCCTCTTCGATGATCTTCTGAGCTATTTCATGGGGCACTTCTTCGTAATGCGAGAACTCGCGCTTATGAGTCCCCCGTCCCTGGCTGATTGAACGCAGGTGGGTCGAATAGCGGTACAGCTCGGCCAGAGGGACCTGGCAGCGGACGATGTTGAATCTGCCCGACGGCTCCATGCCCTGGATCTTGCCCCTCCGGCTGCTCAGGTCTCCCATCACGTCTCCCATGAACTCTTCCGGCACCTTCACCTCGACGTTGACGATCGGTTCGAGGAGAACCGGAGCCGCCGAAAGCACGGCCTTCTTGATCGCCATCGATCCCGCGACCTTGAACGCCTGTTCGGAAGAGTCGACGGTGTGGTACGTGCCGTCGTAGAGCGTCGCCTTGACATCCACGAGCGGGTAGCCTGCGACGACCCCTTCCTTCATCGCTCCGATGATGCCCTTTTCGACCGCCGGAATGAATTTGCCGGGGACAACCCCGCCGACGATGCCGTCGACGAACTCGAACTGCGCGCCCCTCGGGAGCGGTTCTATCTTCACCCACACGTCGCCGTACTGGCCGCGCCCTCCGCTCTGCTTCTTGTACTTGCCCTGCGCCTCCGCGGACTTCTTGATCGTCTCGCGGTACGGGATGCGGGGCTTGCTCAGGATCACTTCGACGCCGAACCGCCGCTTCAGTTTGCCGGTTATGACGTCGAGATGCAGTTCTCCCTGTCCAGAGATCAATGTCTGCCTTATCTCGGGATCCACCTGAACGCTGAACGTGGGATCCTCTTCCACGAGCCGGTTCAGCCCGGTGCCGATCTTCTCCTCATCCGCCTTCGCCTGGCCCTCGATCGCCGAAAAAATCGACGGCTTCGGGAAGTCCGTGGGCCTGAACTTCAGCTGCTTGGACTTGTCGCACAGCGAGTCCCCGATTTTCGTGTTCTTGAGCTTCACCACCGCTCCCAGGTCCCCTGCGCCCAGCGCCTCCGTTTCCTTCCGGGTCTTGCCCTGTATGCAGTACATCTGGCCGAGCCGCTCGCCGGTCTGCTTGTTCACGTTGTACACGTCCTTGCCGTTGGAAAGCTGGCCGCGGTACACCCTGAGAAAGAGCATATCGCCGACATGGGATTCCGACATGTTCTTGAACACGAACGCGGCAATCGGTCCCTTGGGGTCGCACGGGACCTCTTCCTGCGGCCCCATTGCCGCAATCGAGCGCTGCGCGGGGCTCGGCATGAAATCGACGACGGTTTGCAGGAAATGCTCGGCTCCGATGTTTTTTTCCGCGCATGTGCAGAAGACGGGATACACCTCGCCTCCATGGACGCCGGCCGCGAGCCCCTTGATGAGTTCATCGTCGGGAAGCGTTTCCGTTTCAAGGTATTTCTCCATCAGACTCTCGCTCGACTCCGCGGCCGTCTCCAGGAGTTCGTGCCGCCATTCTGCGACTGCGTCCTTCATGTCGGCCGGAACGGCGACCTCGGTGACCTTGCCCAGGCCGTCGCCGCTGTACTCGTATGCCTTTCCCCGAATCACGTCCACGACGCCCTTAAACGACTCACCTTCGCCGATCGGGATAATTACGGGCAGCACCTTGGGGCCGAAGAAGCTGCGGAGCTGCTCGACGGTCGTCTTGAACGAGGCGTGCTCCTTGTCCATCTTGTTGATGCAGAATGCCGAGGGCAGATTGCGCTCGCGCACGTAGGTCCAGACCTTCTCCGTTCCGACTTCCACTCCGCCGTCCGCTCGAACCACGATCACGGCGCCCTCGACAACGTCGAGAGAGCAGATCACTTCTCCGACGAAGTCCTCGTACCCGGGCGTATCGAGCACGTTGATCTTGTATCCCTTGAATTCGCAGAAGGCGAGCGCCGCCTGTATGGTGATCTGCCGGGCGATCTCATCGGGGGAGGAATCGAGCGCCGTGTTTCCATCGGCTATCCGGCCCATCCTGCTGATCGCACCCGTCGAAAACAGCAGGGCCTCGCCGAGGGTCGTTTTGCCCGTGTCCTGGTGGGCGACAAGTGCAATGTTTCTGATCTTATCGGGAGAATATTCCTTCAATGTGCTCCTCCTCCGTCGTTCCGTATGAAACCCGCATACAACTCGTACAATAACCGGCATACGGGTGAGCGCCGCTCGTCTGGACGGTATGCCGCGTAGACAGGAAAAACTTTTTCAATGTCCGGTAGTGCAACGACGATCGAGCATCAGCGCTCCGCCGGTCGCCTCAATCGCCTTCCCCCCTGCTCCGCCGCCTCCGCGGGGCAGGAAGCCTGCAGTGTTTTCCACCCGTGCGGGATCCTTGTCCTGTGGGTACTGGGTCGCGTTCGACCGTTTGCGCGAGTGTATCATCCGGCGCATCCGATTGTCAACGCCGTCGTTTCGCGATTCGAGCCCGCCTCCGGCGTCCGCCGCCCTATGCGGCCTTCGAAATCGCCGCCGCAATCATGGCGAACACCAGATTGACGAGCCAGAGCGGGATT
>JACQXT010000165.1 GCA_016208665.1 Chitinivibrionia bacterium
TACTGCTACGTGAAATCGGTCGGCATGGGCGAGGATCAGCCATCTTTATGGCAAGCTCTCAAATTCGGTAAGCATTGGTGGAACATGATCAGGTATCCTTACATGGGTGGCGGGCCCACGCCGCGCGGATTCTACAAGTTCCAGTGCGATACCTCGTATCAAGATGCGGCGCAGACGAAGCCCACTCCCAACAAGTATTGCTTCGACCTGAACGACGAATACTTTAGGCCCCCGGCTCGGATCGAATTCTACTTCGCGGCGACTGATGCCAACGGCAACCCGATATATTGGACGCCGTTTACCGGCCACACGCTGATTCAGGCAGTAGCCGAGGCCGATCCTGACGAGATGCAGTGCTTGCCGACGGGCTCTTCCGAAATCCTTCATGTGAACTACTCCCCGGACCGGCTCGGCTACAAGTACTTTCACTCCACTTTATCTTTTCTGTCGACCACCGCCGATCGCTTCGATAAGAGATGGGACCCAATGGGCAAGGGGGGAAATGGTATTGGCAATAAAGCAGGAATAGATCAACTCTTAAGATACTCTATAATTGGGCACGATGCTGCAAATCTGAGGGCAGGTGCGATCTCTGATTTGGATCTTATTAGCTACAATAATCGCCTCAATTCCAATAAGAACGGTGGCATTGTATTCTTTGGTATCAATATTGCCGAAGATATTGTAATTGTAGGCGCGTGGTTGATGTACGCTTATATAGCTTATAGTATTCTCACCTCAAATCATCACGGAGGAGGTTCCGGCGGAGCGATAGACTTAAATCCTTTTATTCGTCAAAAAGAAGGCGGTTTCCTGGATTTGTTCTGGTTACCTTTCCCTTATGATTCAGCTTTGGAACATCCATTCCCGAGCTATCAACAAACGGTCTTGGATACGTTTGTGGCTTTCGCCGGTTGCCCCGAAATAAAGGGCTTTGACGTATTACAGCCTCTCGGGAATGCAAGGTGTGAGTACTATTATGCACCAGATACGAATAATTGTGCCGTCATCGCACAGGAGACCTTGAATCCATTTGGTAAGAAAGCGCGCGTCGTGCTTGCCGGATTCGGTTTCGAAGACATCCGGGACGACCGGCCGACGTTCCCGATCGACCGGGTTGTATTCCTGAGAAGAATCCTCGAATTTTTCGGCAGCACAACAGCCGATCCAATAGGTATCCATGAGGATCCTGCATTTTCGAACACCCTTGAGCAGAATTATCCAAACCCGTTCAATCCGGAGACGACAATCAGATATTCGACAAGAGAGATAGGGCACATAAGTCTAAAGATCTATAATGCAGCAGGACAGCTCGTGCGTACCTTGCTGAATAAGGAGATAGCTCCTTCGGAGGTCGAACCAGTCGTGTGGGACGGTACGGACGATGGAGGGGAGCAAGTCGCAAGCGGTGTGTACTTCTATAGACTGGTGACAAAAAGCTTCTCCGAGACCAAGAAATTAGTGATTGTTAAATAGTCCGCGTCTCTTTTGGCAAAGAAGGCCCGGTTGTCGAATCTCAGGGAGACTCGATGGCCGTGTTTTCATGCGTGATTGCGAGAATATCCCGCCGGACTGATTTCCGTCGGAGATAATCTCGGCCCAATTCCAATCCGCTCGATATCCTTCCGCAACCATTCACTGCCAATAATCGACCGCTCGCCGGAATTACATTGCCGGCGGCCGCAGAATCCATAGAATTCCCTCGTACTAACGCACCAGCACTGCACACACACGAGACATACGCGGCTCGCTCGAGTCGTTCATGGAGGTTGTATCCCTATGGGGATATACATAGGATGCGACGTCGGCACAGTCAGCGTGAAAGCCGCCGTCGTCGTCGATCATAGGACGGAGAAGCTCCCTGTTCCCGCACACCAGGCGTTGAAGCGCATCGACACCCGCTCTCCGCTCACGAAGGAGATGGACATCTTCATCTCTCCGTACCGGAGAATCAAAGGGAGTCCCAAGGACACCGCCCTCGAGCTCCTTCGTGACGTGACGTCCGCGCTTCCGCGGGAGCACATCAAAGGGGTATGCCTCACCGGTTCCGGCGGCAAGTTGATCGCCGACTACCTTCAAACGCCCATGGAGAACGAGTTCAAATCCGTCTCCCGCGGAGTCGGGCTGCTCCATCCGGACGTCCAATTCATTTTCGAAATGGGAGGCGAGAATTCGAAGTTCCTCCATATCTCCGTCGACCGCGACCGCGGAGACATCGGCATCGTGGATTATGAGACGAACGGCGATTGCGCCGCAGGCACGGGTTCGTTCATGGATCAACAGGCTTCGCGGCTGCGCTACGATATCGAAGAGGTCGGCGACATCGTAGCCGCCTGCAGGAAGTCGGCGAAGATAGCCGGACGATGCTCCGTGTTCGCAAAGTCCGACATGATTCACGCCCAGCAGAAGGGTGCGACTCCGCCTGAAGTCCTCAAGGGCCTGTGTGAATCCGTCGCGCGGAACTTCAAGGGCAACATCGCGAAGGGCAAGGAAAACAGCGGCACAACCGCGTTTATCGGCGGCGTCGCCGGCAACAAGGGTGTCGTTCAGGCGCTCGAACGGGTATTCGAAATGAAAAGCGGGAGTCTTGTCGTGCCGGAAGAACCGGCCTTCTACACCGCCATCGGCGCCGCCCTGCTGCAGCGGTCCCGCCGGGGGAACGACTCCGGCCGTTTCCTGCAGCTGCTCGAAGAGACGGGAGCGATCGAGGCCGTGTTCCCGGCATGGGAGCCGCTCTCCCTCCGGAACGTCAGGCTGCTCAGAAACGAGGCCCGGCCGTACGAGTTTCCCCGGGATCGGGAGACGGTGGACGCGTACCTCGGCGTCGATATCGGATCCGTGAGCACGAATCTCGTGTGCGTGGACGACGATGCGAACGTCATCCATGAGATCTACCTGAGAACCAACGCGCGTCCCGTCGAGGTCGTGGGGCAAGGCTTGAAGGAGATAGAAGAGAAGCTCGGGAAAAAGATCAGAATCAAGGGCGTCGGGACGACGGGATCCGGCCGCGAATTGATCGGCGAGCTGATCGGCGCCGACACCGTCAACGACGAAATCACCGCGCATAAGACCGGAGCCTTCCGGATCGCACAACAGTATCTCGACTCGTCCGTCGATACGATTTTCGAAATCGGCGGCCAGGACTCGAAGTTCATCAATCTGCAGGACGGCGTCGTCGTGGATTTCACCATGAACGAGGCATGCGCCGCCGGAACGGGATCGTTCCTCGAGGAGCAGGCCGAGAAATTGAACGTGAGCATCATCGACGAGTTTTCCCGTCTCGCCTTCGAGGCCAAGAGCCCGATCCGCCTCGGCGAGCGTTGCACCGTGTACATGGAGCAGGACATCACCAGCTACCAGCAGAAGGGCGCCGGCAAGAACGATCTGATCGCGGGCCTCGCCTATTCCGTCGTGCAGAACTATTTGAATCGCGTGGTGCGGGGGCGCCATATCGGCGACGTGATCTTTTTCCAGGGGGGAACCGCCTACAACGACTCGGTCGCGGCCGCCTTCTCCCAGGTGTTGGGAAAGCAGATCATCGTTCCTCCCCATAACGGCGTCGTCGGAGCCTACGGGGTGGCCTTGCTCGCGCGGGAGAAGATGCTGGCCCTCGAGAAGTCCACGACGTTCAGGGGATACGACATCGAGAAGATCGACTATACGACCAGGGATTTCTCCTGCAAGGCCTGCACCAATTTCTGCGATGTGCAGGAGTTCACCGTCGAGGGCAACAAGACCTACTGGGGCGATAAGTGTTCCGATCGCTACCGGAGGGAAGCGAAGACGCCGAAAGAGCCGGTCATCGAGGACCTCCCCGCGTTCCGCGATGAGGCGCTCGCGCACGATTACTTCGACGATATCGTTCGGGGAGTCCTCGCTCCGGAACTGCGGGTTCGGGCGGCGAAAGCCGCCGGCCGCGCCGAAGCGGCCGGACCGCGGGGGACAGTCGGGTATCCGCGCGCAATGTACTATTTCGAACAGTACCCCTTCTGGCATGCCTATTTCAAGGCGCTGGGATTCAGCATAGTCGTATCCGATCCCACGACGAAACAGCTCGCCCACATCGGCATCGAGCAAGCGGTCGCGGAGCCGTGCTATCCGATCCAGGTCGCTCACGGGCACGTGGGCAGCTTGCTGAAGACGGGGGCCGATTTCTATTTTCTCCCCAACGTCGTCAACGCCGAAACGAACGATACGAGCGTTCAGTCGTACCTGTGTCCGTGGGGACAGACGCTGCCGTTCGTCATCGCCTCCGCTCCGCTCGTCCAGGACGTGCGAAGCAGGATTCTCGATCCGATGGTTCATTTTCGCGAGGGGGAATCCTTCGTCGAGCGGGAGCTCTGGAACGCCCACGAACGGATGCTGAAGGATCGTTATCCGCGCGGCAACGGGTCCGTGCGCACGCATCATGCGACCGCGGTCGCGTGCGCGTACCGGGCGCAGCGGGAATTCAACCGCCGGCTGCTGGAAGCGGGACGCGCGGCGCTCTCGACGCTCGAGGCGACGGGGGAAATCGGCATCATCATCGCCGGCAGGCCCTACAATATCTACGACAAGGGCATCAACATGAACGTTCCCGGCAAGCTGAGGAAACACTACGGAGTCAACGTGATCCCGCTCGACTTTCTCCCGCTCGATGAAATCGGCGTGAGCGACATCAACGACAACATGTTCTGGAGCTACGGCAGGAAGATCCTTCAGGCGGCGCGCCTTACCAGCCGGGATCCGAACCTTCATATCGTATACATCACCAACTTCAAATGCGGCCCCGACTCGTACGTCAAGCAATTCGCGGAGCTGGCTGCGGTAAAGCCGTTCCTCACGCTGCAATTCGACGGACACGGAAACGATGCCGGCATGATGACGCGGTGCGAGGCGTATCTCGACAGCAAAGGAGTCTTGAGATGGTGGCACCACAGTCCCTCGAAGGAAGGACGATCTATATCCCGCGCATGTCCTACGGGGGCGCGAGAGCATTCGCTGCCGCTTTCAGGGCGATAGGTTTCGACGCGGTTCTGTCTCCCGAAGGGGACGAGCGCACGAAGGAACTCGCGGCGAAATACACCTCGGGAGACGAGTGTTACCCGGAGCGGGTGACGCTCGGCAACTTCCTCAAGGTCACGGAGCAGAAGAACTTCGACCCGTCCCGGACGGCGTTTTTCATGCCGACCACCACCGGCCCGTGCCGTTTCGGGCAGTATGCCCCGTTCCTGCGGATGACGATGACGAAGCTGGGCTACGACGACGTGGTCGTCCTGGCGCCGACGAGCGCCAACAGCTATCGCGAAATCGGCGAGCACGCGCTTTACTTCCGGCGCATCGGGTGGTGGGGGCTGATCGCCGCCGATATCCTCAGGCGGATGCTGCACAAGACGCGCCCCTACGAAACCGCGCCGGGCTCGGCGGACCGCGTCTACGAAAGCTGTCTGAACGACCTGTGCGCGGCGATCGAGGACAGGGCCGCCGGGAAGAAAGAGAAGCTTCGCTCGATCGCCGGCTGCCTCGTCCGGTGCAAGGATCGTTTTCGCGCCGTCGAGGCGGACTACAGCCGCCCGAGGCTGCTCATCGGCGTCGTCGGCGAGATATTCTGCCGCCTGAACACGTTCAGCAACGAGCACCTGATACGCAAGATCGAGGCATGCGGAGGCGAAGCGTGGCTCTCGGATATCGGCGAGTGGGTGTGGTACACGAACGCCGAGCAAAAGAAGAATCTCAGAATGGCGGGTAAGACGCTTTCGCGGGAGATGCTCGGGGCCTGGCTCACCGGCGTCGTCCAGCGCCGCGACGAACACAAGCTGCTCGATCCGTTTGCAGAGGAGTTTGCGGGATACGAGGAGCCGCGCACGGTCATGGAGGTGCTCGAACTCAGCAAGCCGTACCTCCCCTACACCGGAGCCCTGGGAGAAATGGTTCTGAGCGTCGGCAAGGCGATCTACCTGCAGAAGAAAGGCGCCGACGGAATCGTGGATATCAGCCCGTTCACCTGCATGAACGGTATCGTGTGCGAGGCGGTGTATCCGCGGGTAAGCAAAGAGTACGGGGACATTCCCATCAAGACGTTCTACTTCGACGGAACCGCGGTGAATCTCGAGAATGACGTCGAGATCTTCATGGAGTTAGCGGCGAACTACGGCCGTTCGAAGCGCGTAGCCCGCCGCTATCCGTCGTACTTCAAGCTCGCGCATGCCGCCTGAGGCGGCGGGCGCCGGCCGGGACGGTTTCCCGACGGAGCGCGCCGCTCGAGGAGCCTGCATGCGCGTGATTAGTCACTTTTTTGCGGCTTTGTCCTCCATCTCGATGGCCTGAATCGATGCAAAAACCGCCATATTGACGACGTCCCTCACCTCCGAACTCCTGATGAGGATATGCACCGGTTTCTTCATTCCCATAAGAATCGGTCCAATGATCTCCGCCCCGGCGATCGTCTGGATGAGCTTGTACCCGATGTTGGCCGACTGCAGATCGGGGAATATCAGGACGTTCGCCTTGCCTTGAAGCGTTGTGCATTTGAAGAACTCCGTCTGCAACTCGGGCCGGAGCGCCGTCTCGGCCTGCATCTCCCCGTCGATGGTAAGCGTGGGATCCTTCTCCCTCACCAGTTTAACGGCGCCGCTGACCTTTCGGGCAAGATGGTGATCGACGCTCCCGAAGTTCGAGAATGAAAGCATCGCCACGCGCGGCGGGATCTGCAGCGAGCGCGCGACATCGGCCGTCAGGAGAGCGATCTCCGCAAGGTCTTCTTCCGTCGGCTCGATGTTGACCGACGTGTCGGCGAAGAAAAAAAGCTGATCCTTGAGCATCATGATGTGCGTCGCGGCGACGCGTCGTTTCCCCTGTTTCGTTCCGATGATCTGGAGCGGAGGCCGGATGCTCATGGGAAAGCTCCTCGTGACGCCCGATATCAGGCAGTCGGCGTCTCCCCTGTGAACCATCATGCAGCCGAAGTAATCGCTGTTCGACATGAGTTCCTTGGCTCCGACGGTTGTCACGCCTTTGCGGCACCGGAGCGTGTAAAACTGCTCGCAGTACTCATCGAATTTGGAGTATGAGGCCGGTTCTATGATTTCGATGCCGTTCAGCGATATCCCGATCTTCTTGCTCGCTTTTTCGATGGCGATGCGGTTGCCCAGCAATACGGGCTTCGCCATCTTTTCGTCGGACAGTATCTTGCTCGCCCTGATGATCTTCTCGTGGCTGCCCTCGGGGAACACGACGGTTCTGGGCCGCTTGGCCGCGCGGGCGGCGAGGAGGGTCATTATTTCTTCCGACTTGCTCATCAGGCCGGCGAGATGGCTCTTGTACTCGTCGATGTCGAGCTTGATCCGTGCTACGCCGCTGTCTATGGCCGCTTTCGCGACGGCGGTCGCCTCCCATATGAGCACCCTCGGATCGAACGGTTTCGGGATGATGTAGTCCGGCCCGAACGAGATGGATTCCACGCCGTAGGCCCGCCTCACGGAGTCCGGTACGTCCTCCTTCGTTAGTTCCGCCAGCGCACGCACGGCGGCGATCTTCATCGCTTCGTTGATGGCGGTCGCCTGAACGTCGAGCGCGCCGCGGAATATGAAGGGAAATCCGAGAACGTTGTTCACCTGATTCGGATAATCGGAGCGCCCGGTGGCGATGATTGCATCGGGGCGGGCCTGCCTGGCAAGATCGTATTTGATTTCCGGATCGGGGTTGGCCATGGCGAAAATAATGGGTTTTGCCGCCATCGATTTCACCATCTCCGGCGTCAGCGTGTCCGCCACAGAGACGCCGACGAACGCATCGGCGCCCTTCATCGCCTCTTCAAGCGTCCTGAGGGGCGTGTCGATGGCGAACTCTTGCTTGTACTTGTTCATGCCCTCTGTGCGGCCCTTGTAAATGACGCCCTTGCTGTCGCAGAGAATGATGTGTTCCTTCTTCATCCCCAGCGACAGGTACATTTTTGCGCACGCAATGCCAGCGGCGCCGGCTCCGTTGAATACCGCAACAACATCCCCGATCTTCTTTCCGACGATTTCGAGCGCGTTGAGGAATCCGGCGCCAGAAATGATGGCGGTGCCGTGCTGGTCGTCGTGAAACACCGGTATCGACATTGTTTTCTTGAGGGTTTCCTCGATGTAGAAACACTCGGGGGCTTTGATGTCCTCGAGATTGATGCCTCCGAACGTCGGTTCGAGGAGTTTGACGACGCGGATAACATCATCGGGATCTTTCGAATCCACCTCGATGTCGAACACATCCACGTCCGCGAACCGCTTGAAGAGCACGCCCTTTCCCTCCATGACCGGCTTGGAGGCGAGAGGGCCGATGTCGCCCAGGCCCAGCACCGCGGTGCCGTTCGATACGACGGCGACGAGATTGCCCCGGGCGGTATACTTGAATACATCGTTTGGATTCTTTTCGATCTTCCTGCACGGTTCCGCGACACCCGGCGTATACGCCAGCGAAAGGTCGTGCTGCGTAGAGCACGGCTTGCTCGGCTTTACTTCGATTTTTCCTTTTCGCCCTTTCATGTGGTACTCGAGGGCTTCTTTTTCCAGTGACATGTTGCATCTCCTCCCATAGTGACCCAATCAATCGACCGCATGGCAAACTCAGCGAACGATACACCCAACCGCCGCGATTGGCAAGGTTAACCCTCGAAAGACAGGCGGCGCGATGCGGTCCCGCTGGTAACCATATTGCTATAACCTATTGTAGGATAGTCGACTAAATTACTCATCGATTCGCATGATAGAGAATCGGGGGTTATTCGTACTTGACAACTGAGGAATTTCCCCCAATTACAGCACCTTCGGAGGCTTTCGATGAGAGAATTTTCCCTATGTATTTTGCTGGTCGCGCTCTTCACGTTCACCGGCGCGGGAGTTCTGAACGCCGATGCCGAAGAAGTTCCCGGATCAAAAGCCCTTCCGTGGCTGGACGGTCTTGCGCTCGTAGTCATGGACAGGCAAGATGTCCCGGCAATGTATGAAGCGCGAAGCCTCATTCAATCCTTCGGCGGCCACATAGCCATCATGTCGCCGCCTTCGATCATGATGGGATGGATTCCGTTCGAGGCTAGGGAACGCCTGACCGGAAGAGCCGGCATCAAGGATATCTACTACACCGAGGTGCTTCCCGGCGAGGTCGATGAACGCGACGACCAGACCCGCATGATGATTGCATACTTCAACGCCGCCGCGCGCGGCGACATTCAGGAGAAATATCGCATGCGCCGGAATGCGGCCGCTGCGCAAGACGAAGCCCGCAAGATGATTCCCGACGTCCTCGATCCGCCGAAGTTCGAGGAGGAAGCATATCTGGACAACCTTCGCGGCGCGGGACTCGATCCGGCGCTCTTGAAAGACCGAGGGCTTCTCCTCGAGAAGTCGGGCGAGACGGCGGCTGGAAACACCGACAAGATGACGGGAACGGTCGCCGTCACCGTGTTCTTCGTCGAGTCGAACGGCAGCGGCGCCGATCCGAACCTGTACACATGGACCGCGCAGCACCAGCAGGAGTACATCAACGGCGTCAATAACGGGCTCGCGTGGTGGTCCTCGGAAGCCCGCACCCACAGCGGCTGTTGGGTCGCCTTCATGGTGCGCTACGTGTCCGGAGCGGATCCGCGGTGCCAGCAATGGTACGAGCCGGTTCTTCACCCGTCGGGAGACCAGATCAACTGGATCGGGCTGGTGATGAGCAACTTCGGGTATACCGGCGGAACAACGGCCACGAAGGTCAACTCCTATAACACATGGCAGCGCTCGGCATACGGCACCGCCCGGGCCTATTCCGCGTTCGTAGCCTATAACCCTCTCCCCGCCAGCGA
>JACQXT010000154.1 GCA_016208665.1 Chitinivibrionia bacterium
CACTGCAAATGAGTATATGGGAAGAGCGCAGAAACTGGGATCAAGTACTCAGGCTGGCTCAGGTTATCAGCAAGATCGATTGGGCCGCTGATTTCTGGGGCGTGTATGGTCTCTATTACGATGCGCTCGTCTCAGCCGGAAGAGGAGAAATAGCCGAAGGTGAAAAGGCGGCTGCGAAGCTTGATACGTATCTAAAAGACAAGAAGTTCGGAGCCAATTGGGCGGGTCTTTATTGGAACATCAAAGGGCGTCTCGAACTCGGCAAGGGGAATCCGCAAGGCGTGGCAGATTGCTTTAAGCGAGTAACCAAGACTTATGAACTCCCCTTTTTCGAGGATCAATTCAATCTTGCCAATTCATATCTCATGGCGGGCGATCTCGGCAAAGCGGTGGATATCCTCGAGCACGAGCTCGGCAGGTACGGCACGGATAGAACTGATGTACCAGTGAAAGCGGTAAAAGCCCACTACCTCCTCGGCCTCGCCTACGAGCAATCCGGCTGGAACGATAAAGCAATCGAACAATACAGGGAATTCCTCGACATCTGGAAGGACGCGGATCCGGATCTCAAAGAGCCCGCGGATGCACGAAAACGGCTGAAGCGCCTTGAGGGCTCCAGGTAGCTGGACACCCCTCTAAAAAGCATACGATGATCGGCCAAACGATAGGTCACTATAAGATAGTTGAAAAGCTCGGCGAGGGCGGGATGGGGGTGGTCTATAAAGCCGAGGACACGAAGCTCAAGCGCACGGTAGCGCTGAAGTTCTTGTCGCCCCAGTCGCTCGGGCTTCAACGAAATCGAAGGGCAAAGCTTCATCACCATGGCATACGTGGACGGACCGAGTCTCCAGAAAGAGATGGAATCCGGACCGCTGTCGATCGATCGCGCCCTGGAGCTGGCGATCCAAATGGCGGAGGGACTGCAGACGGCACACGAGAAGGGGACAGTTCACCGGGATATCAAGACGGCCAACATCATGCTGACTTCGAAAGGCCAGGTGAAGATCACCGACTTCGGCCTCGCGAAGCTGCCGGGGCGGACGAGGCTCACGAAGACGGGCTCAACCGTCGGGACGGTAGCGTACATGTCTCCGGAGCAGGCAAGGGGGGAGGCTGTCGATCACCGCACGGACATCTGGTCGCTGGGGGTGGTGCTCTACGAAATGGTGACGGGGCGCGTGCCGTTCAGGAGCGAATACGAGCAGGCGGTGGTGTACTCGATCATGAACGAAATGCCCGAGCCGATGACGGGGCTTCGCACGGGGGTGCCGCTCGAGCTCGAAAGGATCGTGGGGAAGGCGATGGAGAAGGATGCGGGGAGGCGGTATCAGCGAGTCGAAGAAATGCTGGTGGATCTCCGGAACTTGAAGGATAAGGGGAAGCCGGGAGTCCAGATTGCAGGACGGGTCCCAAGGCGATCCCGTCGCCGCATCATGGGCTACGGATTGGCGGTTCTGGCGGCCGCCACGGTGCTCTTGGTTGGGCTCAAGATAAGGATCGGGCGGGAGCCTCCCGCCCAAGCCGCGGAGAACAAGCTTGCGGTGATGTACTTCGAGAATATGGCGGAGCCGGGGGATCCGGGGAGATTGGGCGAGATCGTCACGAATCTATTGATCACGGACTTGTCGGAGTCGCACTATCTCCAAGTCGTATCGAGCCAGCGGTTGTACGACATATTGAAGCTTCTGGGGAGGGAGGGAGTGAAGGTGGTGGACCGGGACTTGGCGACGCAGGTGGCCGGGAAGGCCAAGGCCAAATGGATGCTCCTGGGGAGCATCTTGCAGGAGGAGCCGGAGCTCATTGTGACATCCCAGCTGGTGGAGGTAGCCAGCGGGAATGCGGTTGCATCGCAAAAGATCACGGGCGAGGCGGGTGAGAAGGTGTTCTCGTTGGTAGATAAGCTGACGGTGGAGGTAAAGAACGATCTCTCGCTGCCCACGGCGGCGAAGAAGGAGTCCGACAGGCCGATTGCCGAGGTTACGACCAATTCGACGGAAGCATACCGGTATTATATCGAAGGTGCGGATTATGAGCAGAGAGTCCTTTTTCCTGAAGCAAAAAGGAGCTTCGAGAAAGCCCTGGAGTATGACTCGACGCTTGCCATGGCATATTATCAGCTGTGTTGGATTCAAATGGGCACGGCGGGGATGTACAGGTTGATCGACAAGGCCGTCGCACATTCGCATAAGGCAAGCGAGAAAGAACGCCTTTATATCATGGCCCGTCATGCGGACATCGATGGCGATCCCGATCGCTCGATCAACCTTCTACACGAGATACTCAAACGCTATCCGGATGAGAAAATAGCGCACCGCGAATTGGGCATTATATATGATAGCGAGAAGGATGATCAAGAAAAGGCTCTCTATCACTATACGAAGGCAATCGAGCTGGATCCATCGTTTCACCGGGTATACAACGACCTTGCGTACATCTATGAAGACATCGGCAACTTCGAGAAGGCCATCTGGGCGATACAACGGTATATTTCGTTAACGCCGAACGATCCAAATCCCTACGATACCCAAGCGGAGATATATGCGCTGAACGGCATGCTCGACCAGGCGATAGAATCATACGAACAGGCGCTGAAGATGAAGTCCGATTTTGAATCTTCGTTGCGGGGACTCGGGATAATGCACCTCTTCAAGCGAAATTACGCAATGGCGGAGAGCACATTTCTCATACTATGTTCGAGCAATGAAAGCGAAATACGCGCGGAGGGAAGGTATCATCTTGCCTTGATTCCGGCCTGTCAAGGCAAGTTTGTTGAGGCGCTCAATGTCTTGAACACGGGTATCGCCGCGGACAGCATGGAGCATGCAAGAGGAGCGTTTCACTGTATGAAATACCATCTCGAGTGGATTTTATACAAAGCCCGCAGGGAGTGGGACGAAGCAAAGAAGATCGGCCGGCTCTATTGCAGGCTCTGCCCGGAAACTGCTTATCGAGATATGTATATTCTCTACTTTGATGCGATCATATCAGCCGAAAGCGGATCGATCGCCGAAGCCGAGGAGAAAGCCGCAAAGCTCGAAAAGCATATTCTCGATAAGCATTCCGAAGATAAGAAATTCGGCGTCGATTGGATGAATTTTTCTTGGAACGTCAAAGGAAATATCGAGCTTGCCAAGAGTAATCCGGGGGTGGCTGCAGAACATTTCGAAAGGGAAACCACGTTCTATAATTTGCCTTCTCTCGAGAGTCGGTTCAACCTTGCCGGCGCTCGCCTCGCGGCGGGCAATTCGGGCGAAGCAGTAGACATCCTCGAGCGAATGCTCAAGAGATATAACCATGGGAGAGCTCGTGATCCGGTAAGGGCGGCAAAAGCCTATTACCTTCTGGGCCTCGCCTACGAGCAATCCGGCTGGACCGCCAAGGCCATCGAGCAGTACAAAGAGTTCCTCGACATCTGGAAGGATGCGGATCCGGGCCTGAAAGAAGTTGCGGACGCGCGCGAAAGGCTGAAACGCCTGAGGGGATTTAAATAGATGGCAACACGATCGCATGGATTGTTACAATAGGACACGTCATTCGATACATAAACGCACAAACGCTTCAACGGGGATTATCCACGGTCTCATCCACAAACCACACGGGAGGTACGGAATGAAATGTCTGCCGTTGTTTTCGCTCTTTGTATTAGTGCTTGCTGCGGTTTGCTTCGCCCAGGTGCCTGCAACGATCACCTACCAAGGTGTCCTCACCGACGGAGCCGGGGCGGCCGTCGCTGACGGCGACTATGGTATTACATTTAAACTCTACGATATTGAATCCGGAGGGACCGCACTCTGGGAGGAGACTCATAGCGTTCCGGTGAGTGGAGGGATATTCAACGTGGTCTTGGGTTCGGCAGGATCTCCGCTCGAGCTCCCCTTTGACAGGCAATACTGGCTGGGGATATCGATAAATGCTGCGGCGGAGTTGAGCCCGCGCCGGCCCTTCGCATCAGTTCCCTACAGTCTGAACGCTCGAGGAGTCGACGGTCAGCTCAATATCTTTCCGCCGGAAGGCAACGCCGGCATCGGCACGAAAACACCATCCCGGATGTTTCTGGATACGGTAGACAACTGGCATCTCCAGCTCGGCGGGGACGAGATTCTACGGGCAATGCATGGTTCGGGATACGTGGGGATCGGGAACAACTCTCCGGTGGAACGGCTCGATATCGCCGGCGGAATCAGGATCGGCATGAGCGGAGGAACGAATGCAGGCACGATTCGCTGGACGGGAAGCGATTTCGAGGGATACGACGGAAGCGCCTGGCAGTCCCTGACTGCGAGCGGAGGGGGAGGCCTGCCCGCCGGTTCAGCCGGTCAGACTCTCAGGCATAACGGTTCGGACTGGGTGTCGAACGACAATCTGTACAACGACGGCGCCAATATCGGCATAGGGACGACCAATCCCCAGCATACGCTCCATGTGAACGGGCTTGCGCGTTTCGAT
The DNA here is from genome assembly GCA_016208665.1 of Chitinivibrionia bacterium. Taxonomy (GTDB): domain Bacteria; phylum Krumholzibacteriota; class Krumholzibacteriia; order WVZY01; family WVZY01; genus JACQXT01. The sequence goes on from JACQXT010000154.1 coordinate 4,447, forward strand.
CTGCCGAGCGGCCAGATTAGTGTGAGCACTCCCGGAGGTTGGCCTGGTTTTATAACGTACTCCGAGAACGGGCACAGGCGCGACATCGTCTATGATAACGACCGGATGTTCCTCTCCGCCAGTTCTTCCTCGGCCGCTCCGTCCGCCGATAACGGCATCTCCCTCTTCGAGAGCGGCCAGATATGCATCGGGTCCCAAATCCCGTCCAACAAGGTCCACATCAGCGATTCGGGGCCGACATACGTCAACATAGACGCTCCCTCCGGGTATGCGCCGGGGGTCATTTACAGCGTCGACGGCTCGGCCGTATGGCGGCAGCTGTACCATCCAGCTGATGGGATGTTTCAATTTTATCGCGAAGGAATAGGACCCAAAATGGTAATCAGCGACGGCGGTCTGGTGGGCATCGGAACTTCGGTCCTGCATGGAGATCGGTTGGAGGTCCATAGTCCTAATCCGGTACCGGGATATGCCGCGGTCGCCGGTTTTTCGTATTTCACGGAACCGCCTACGTACGCCGGCGGCGTTGCAGTCGCAGGAATCCACAGCGATGACGGCGTCGGCGGCATCGGGGTTTATGGGGAGGCGACCGACGGCGGCCAGATGTTCGATTCGCAGGTCGGAGTCTATGGGTATTCGGACGACGGCTATGGGGTCTATTCTTACGGCACGCTCGCAAGCTCCTCGGCCATCGTGTCCGTCGCAGCAACGCGCGACTTCGGCCACCGCACGGTCTACGCGGTGCAGAGCACGGGCAACTGGTTTGAGGATTTCGGTAAGGGCCGGCTCTCCGGCGGCGAGGCGATCGTCGAGATCGATCCCGTTTTTGCACAGACGGTTGCTCTTTCGGATGCGTATCACGTGTTTCTCACACCGCTCGGCGACGGAGGGCTCTATGTCGCCGAAAAAACCGACAAGCACTTCGTAGTGCGCTCGCAGGGCAGTGGCAGAGGGGATGTTGCCTTCGATTACCGGATCGTCGCCAAGCGAAAGGGATTCGAATCGAAGCGTCTCGAGGCGGCACAGGACCCCGATGAAATGCGGTTACAGAAGAGCATTCCGTTCAGGACAAAGCGAAATAACGTGTCCCAGGAGTAGGGCTGTTCAGGGCGCCCCGCAGTACCAGAATACTATGCGTTGGAAAGGCTTGATTCCGAGCCTTTGCCCCCGCCTCTATTCCCTCGTCAGATGCCGGTACCTGATCCGGTGCGGCTGATCTGCGGCGGTGCCGAGGCGGCGGTGGCGGTCCTTCTCGTACTCGGAGTAATTTCCCTCGAACCAGAACACCGAGCTGTCTCCCTCGAATGCCAGGATGTGGGTGGCGATGCGGTCGAGGAACCAGCGGTCGTGGCTTATCACCACCGCGCATCCGCCGAAGCTCTCGAGCGCGTCCTCGAGCGCGCGCATGGTGTTCACGTCGAGGTCGTTCGTGGGCTCGTCCAGCAGGATGACGTTTGCGCCCCGCTTCAGCACGCGCGCGAGATGCACGCGGTTCCGCTCGCCTCCGGAGAGCGCGGACATCTTCTTCTGCTGATCAGATCCCGAAAAATTGAAGCGCGCGACATACGCGCGCGAATTCATTTCGCGGTCGCCGAGTAAAATCATGTCTTTGCCGTCGGAAATCGTCTCCCACACGGATTTATCGGGATCGAGACTGCGGTCCTGGTCCGCATAGGCGAGCATTACGGTGTCTCCGACTCGAATGCCGCCCGAGTCGGGCTTCTCACCCTCCGCGATCATACGGAAGAGGGTGGTCTTGCCGGCGCCGTTCGGGCCGATCACGCCCACGATGCCGCCGGGCGGGAGCGAGAAGTTCATGTTCTCCATCAGGATGTTGTCTCCGTACGCCTTGACGACGTTCTCCGCTTGAATCACGATGCCGCCCAAGCGCGGTCCCGGCGGGATGAAGATCTCGAGTTCCCGGGCGCGCTGCTGGGTTTCCTTGGAGAGCAGACTCTCGTACGACTGGATGCGCGCCTTGGACTTCGCCTGGCGTGCGCGCGGCGCCATGCGAATCCACTCGAGCTCCCGCTCGAGCGTTTTCTGCCGGTCGGATTCCGCTTTTTCTTCGCGCGCGAGCCTGGCTTGTTTCTGTTCCAGCCAGGACGAATAGTTGCCCTTCCATGGAATGCCCTCGCCGCGGTCGAGTTCGAGAATCCATCCGGCCACGTTGTCGAGAAA
>JACQXT010000155.1:0-20674 GCA_016208665.1 Chitinivibrionia bacterium
TCATGGAACAGCGGTTTCATGATGAAAGAGCAATATCCGGAACTCCATCGCGAGATCAAGGCCCGGGTAATAGAACTCGTCCGCTCCCGGAACATCGACGTGATCCATTGCGCGTCTCTCGATTCTGCGGAATTCGTCGAGGATACGGAAGGATGCGGCGCGCTCCTGCACCTGGTGGATTCGGTGACGCTGGAGAAACGAAGGGAGCTGGGCGCCGAGAAATCCCTGATAGGGCGCCTCCGGAAGGTTCACCAGCTGTGGTGGTATTCCAGGATCAGCCGCTACGAGAAGCGCGTGATGCGCCGCTTCGATGCGACCGTCACCGTCGGCACAAAGGATTTCGAGGTTCTTACGGCGCTGTCTCCCCGCGCGAACATCGTGCTGATACCGAACGGCGTCGATGCCGGTTTTTTCACGATGGTGCCGGACAAGCAGCCGGCGCGGCCGACGGTGCTGTTTACGGGCAACATGCGGTTTCCTCCCAATATGGACGCGGTCGTGTTTTTTCACGACGAGGTGTTCCCGCTCATCAGGAAGCGCTTCCCCGATGCGCGCTTCGTCATCGCCGGCACTTCTCCCGCCCGGCACATCCAGGCGCTGTCCGACGGCGACGGCGTCCTGGTCACCGGATTCGTCGATGATATTCGAACGGTGATGGCCGATACGGACGTCATCGTATGCCCCATGAGAATCGGCGGAGGAATCAAGAACAAGATTTTAGAGGCGATGGCGGCGGGACGGCCGGTCGTTTCGACGTCGCTGGGCGCGGAAGGGGTGGACGCGCGGCACGGCGAGACGATCATGATCGCGGACGCGCCGCAGGCGATCGCCGACGCCGTCGCGGCGCTCTTGAAGGACCGGTCGCTGCGGGACCGCATCGCAGCGCGGGCGCGGCGGCTCGTCGAGGAACGCTATACGTGGGAGCTGTCGTCAAGGAAGTATGAAGAGGTGTATGAACAGCTGCTTCGGCGCCGAACACAGTCGAAATGACCCGTCGTCCCCGCCGCGCCGCGAGCCGCAGCGCATGCCGTGCCGCTCGACGGGGCGATCGTAGCGAGGTCTTCCGTTGGCCAAATCCATCAGTCATCAAGTCGGCATCTTATCGCTCAGCCGCATGTTCGCCTTCGCGGTGATGTTCTTCGTGCCGATCATCAATACCCGGACGCTGAGCGTCGAGCACTACGGGTACTACCGGCAATTCTGGCTGATTTTCGAAACGCTTACCCCGATCCTTATTCTCGGATTCCCGCGAAGTCTCCTGTACGGCCTTCCCCGAGCGGACCGCGCCGAGGAGAAGTCGGTGTATATAACCCAGACCATCGTCTTTCTCCTGATCATGTCGGTCGTGAGCTTCTTCATCTATCTGATAATGAAATCCTATCTCGGCGGCGATCTCGGCGCGATGGTGAGGTCCTTTTTCTGGCGTCTTTCGTTTTTCACGATATTCATGATTATTTCGAATTACATGGACTGGCTGTTCGTCGCCGAGAAGCAAGCGGTGCGGCAGGCGCTGTACAACGGCAGTACCTCCGTCGCTCAGGCGTTGATGGTGATGCTCGTGTCGTGGTATATGCGCGACGTCAACTACTTGATCTGGGGCTTGGCGCTGTTCGCGCTTGCAAAATTCGGTTTTGCAATGGCGTATACATTCGCGGTCTACAAACCGCGGGTATCGCTGATATCCCTGCCGACGATACGGGAACAGTTGTCCTTCGCATTGCCGCTGGGAACGGCCGGCATCGTGTACGTCCTGCTCGGGCAGACGGATAAATATATCATCAACCACTACCTCGGGAGGGAGGCGTTCGCCATCTACTCGATCGGCGCGCTGCAGATACCGGTCATCGGCATCATCAGCGGGGCCGTGACGAGCGTTACCTTCCCGCTCATGGCGCAATACCAGAAGGCGGGCGATTACGCGGGAATCATAACCCTGTGGAACCGGGCGATGCTGAAAACGGCCGTCATGCTGTTTCCCGTGGTTGTCTTCCTCGGGGTCATGGCCCGGCCGGTGTTTATCATTCTGTACCCGATAACCTACATCGCCGCCGTCCCCGTGTTTCTCATCTATCTGCTCATGGTGCCCCGGTTCGCGAGCGAGGCAGGCAGCTTGCTCCAGGTCTTCAATAAGAATGTGTATCTATTCGTGCTGTTCATTGTCGGATTTCTGCTGAATATCGTTCTCAGTATCGCTCTGTTCAATCTGATCGGACGATTGGGCCCGCCGATATCCATATTGATCGTGCTCTATGCGATTCATATCATGGCGCTGCACAAGGCGGGGCAGTTGCTCGGTACCGGCATGGCGCACCTCCTGCAATGGGGCAATCTGCTGAAGCGATTCCTGGCGGCGCTCGCCCCCGGCCTCGTGATATGGGCGCTGAGCAGACTGTATCATGTGGATTCGATCTTCGAACTGGGAGCGGCGGGGGTCCTCTATGGCGCGCTCTACATCGCGCTTTGCGCGCGGTTCCGGTATTTCACCCTGAGAGACTTGAAGTCGGCTGCGGGCATCACGCAGTGAGATCCTCGGGAGTTCGATAGGGAGAGCGGCGGGCAATCGTCGCGCTCATGCCTTCTCTATGATCCCCGCGAGAAGCCAGTTTGCGCCGGGATAGGGACTGTTGTAGACGAACGTCGTATCGGCGACGGCGCGCGCATCCACCTCGACCCATTGATTATCGTAAGAAATCCTCTTCATGAGAAACTGCTTGGTCAGTCCCATCTCGCCCCGCTTGAGCAGGCCGTCCATATACGAGTTGCATCCGAGCGGGAGCGTCACGAGAATTATTCCGCCGGGCGCGGCGATCGTCCTGAGGTTCTCGACCGCACGGAGCAGTTTCGCCGGATCCTTCGAACCGTCGTCCCATCCGACGTGTTCGAGCGTGGAAATGCTCACGATCACATCGTACGTTCTCGCGGGATGGAAATCCGCGATGTCCTGGTTCACGATGGTTTCGCCCTTTTCGAACAGATCGACGATGTCGTGAGGAAACGCGCAGTAGTGCGGCAGGACGGCGCCGACTTCGAGGATGGACCGGTTCGGTCCGTACGTATCGATGAACCACCGCGCGATCGGTATCTCAACGGCGCGTTCGTTGTTATAGGTGAGGTTATAGCGGTGATAGAAGTACGGCAATCGCAGGTTCTGGAACTCGAACCTCAGATGCCGTTTGAAGATCCGGTAGTATGCGGTGAGCAGATGGTACTGCAGCCGCTGGGTCCTCGTGGTCCGGAAGACGAAGTTCATGAATCTGCCGGCGAAGGCGCGAAGCCCGTAACGCTTCAGCACGTAGAGCGCTTTCTCCGCCATCGTCCCGCGCATTGTGGTGTTCTCCATGGTCGGCTTCCCTTTCATTGTATGCCCTGCGGATGCGCTCAGCGAATCTCGATGTCCGCGACCGCGACGCCCTGATACATATCGTCGTCGTACAGCAAATCCCGCAATCGAATATTTTGAATGACGGGGACGTCTATGAGCTTGACGGAAACGGTATATCGTCCGGGAGCCATAGCGGGCGGCACAAGCGCAACGGCGCTATCGAACACGAGCGCGCCGTCCGGCCACACCTCGGGGCTGAACATGCCGTTCAGTATCTTGTGATCGGCTCGAAAGCGGTATCGCCGCCCCGTGGCGGCTTCCGTCGCCTTGCGAATCAATTTCGGAAACGGTTTCCCCGCCAGCGGCAGCTTGGGATCCGCGTGATCGAAGCGAACCAGCACGACATAGTTGCGCAGTTCGTATGCCCGGCTCTTCGACCACACGAAGGACACCGCGAGCGAATCATTCTGTGAGAGAACCGCGGCGCCTATTTTGAACGCTTCGAGGCGCGCCGCGCCGGCCTCGCGGCCGATGCGGACGAACGCATCGGGGATCGCCGCGAGACAGTATGGATTGTCAGGCGGTTCCGCGGCCCCGGCCGGACGCCCGCCGGTCCGGCGAAACACAAGAAATCCGCCGACGTCGTAGAGCTTCTCGAAGCACTCGGGATGAGAGAGGAACTTATCGCGAATTCGCGGATAGAGGCTCTCGTCCATCGACCAGAAGTGCGGCCTGAACGTTCGGGGGATCCGGTTATTGAGCACGACGTAGTGCGCATGCATATCCGAGAGGGCGCCGATCGTCCCGGAAAGAGACGTGAAAGGACTCAGGATGTCCCTGGTGGCGCCGATTCGCTTCGGCAGGGAATGGTCGCCGGGCGGGGCATGCTGGTCGAGCGTGCACGTAACGCGGTGCGGGGTGAGGGCGGCGACGGAGTAGCACGTGAGCGGATCGCTTGCAACGACCGATCCCGGCGGCAATCCGGCGCGAAGAAAGTCCAGGCCGTCCTTCCAGAGGAGATAGCTGTCCTCTCGTTCCGCGCGCAGCCTCGAGGGCGAGAAGATGGTCGCGCGGGCCACCGGCGCGAATTCCATGACGACGGCAACCGCCATGGCGGCAAAGACGACCGCGGAGAACACCGGCCTGGGCCCGCCGCGCGTTCTGACGAAATGCACAATGAAGAAAGCGGCCAGCATATAGTGGGGGACGACCTGCGGAAGGCGGAGAACGAGATAAGTCAGCGCGCGCTGGAGCGGCGGGAGGAGAATCGGATTGAGCAGAACGATCGGTATGGTGAGGGACGCGGCTATCAAGTAGCCCACGCCGGCCCGCGCGCGGCGTTCCTTCCAGAGCGGTATGCATGCGGCGAATGCCAGGAGACCCGTCGCTCCGAACCAGGAGAAGAGCTTGATGGGATCGGCGATGAACCAATGGGGAGTGAGATACGCGATTCCCTGGAGTTCCCGGTGCAGGTCGTTGCTTGCCGAATACGCGGTGAAGTAGCGATAGACGGCGTACGGAGCCGCGCCCGCCATCGACGCGAGGAACATCGCGGTAACCCTTCGCGCATGCTCCGCGAGCGAATTCTGAGGAAAACATGTTTTCCACGCCAGGATGATTGCGAAAACAAATGCCGCGAGCACCGCGAACATGATGTGGACCGCCGCGGCCGCGAATGCGAAGCAGGCGCACGCAACAAGAAGGCGCGCATCCCGTTTCTCGAGGAACCGGACGGCGAACACGATGAGAAACAGAAGGAACACGAAACCGAACCGGCTCCCGTAGTATGATTCCCTCAACGAGGCTTCGCCTATTCCGTTGATGCTTCCCGCCAGGTATAGGAGCGCTGCGAGGGCCGCGATCCATTGATCCTCGAACAGCATGAACGCCGCGCCTAAGACGCCGAGCACGAGGGCGAGCGCGCAGAGCGCGTTCCATGCGCCGATGCTCGGGAGCGCGTCGATGTTGAGGTAGCGGCAGGAGAGCGCGTAGCGCGGGTGCGTCAAGCCGTTGCGCGTGTCCTTTCCGTCGTCGCCGGCGTCGGCGTAGATCGCGGTCAGGGGAAACGGCTTCCCGGTGTCGCGAATTTCGTTTACGTATCCCGCGTGGTCCAGCGTGTCGCGGGTGAGGGCGATCGACGCGCCGCTCCTCCACAGAAAGAAAAAGACGGGAACGCACGCGATGAGAACGAGGATCGCGCCCGCGCGAAGGCCCGCGCGCCCGTGCGGGGCGGCGCCGCGTCTCTTTTCATTGATCCACGACAATGCCCAGGGCATCGCCAGAGCGGCGGGCAGCGCGTATTGGAGCGCGGCCTGGGAGACGCCTGCGAGCGCCTGGATAAAGAACAGGAGCAGCAGGTAGAACAAGCCGAAGAGAAATCCCGTCGTGACGTTGACGAGAGAATCCTCGTGGCTCTTGAGGACGATCTGCCGGATGAAAACGCCGGGGAACAGAATCGTATAGCACAGAAGAAACGGGATTCCCCAGGCCTCGACCGGGCCGGGAAGCAGGCGCCAGGGATTCGCGTAATACAAGGCGCTCAGAACGAGAAAAAGCGCCAATTCAGCACGTCGCATATTCGGCATAGAGTACGTCCCGCACCGGTCGATATGCAACAAAGAACTTAGTATTTGCCGTTAATCCGGAATCGTTACCGCGACCCGGCAAACACTCTCTGGATGGTGAGATACCCTCGTTCGAAGCGCATCACCAGAAAGGCGGCCGCCAGCAGCAGGATATCGCGAACGAGCAGGCTGTAATCCACGCCGTGCCCGCCCTTGCTCTTGAAGCATCCGCAGTCGATTGCGAGACCGCGGATGAGCGAAATGACGATCGCCGCAATGAACATGAAGAGCATGATGAAAATCGCCGAAGCGGCCTGCTTCGTGAACACGCCGGCGATGATAAACACGCCGGCGATCATCTCGCTCCAGGCGAGCATGAGGGCGAACAAATTGGAGTATTCGACCGGTATGATCTTATAGGCTCGAACCGCAATGGCGAACTGGTGCGGGTGCGCGATTTTATCATACGAGGCGTAGACGAAAAGCGCGCCGAGGAGCAGGCGAAGAGAAAAAATCACACCGGCGTTCGAAAGAACGGCGATCAGCGCGTTCCGCCTCGATTCTGCGGGAGCCGCCTGCAACATAGCAATCACTCTCTTGCTCCGATCATTGTCCTGGCGATCATTGTTGTTGTGGTTGTTGGGCCGGCAAGCCTTCGGCGGGATATCCGGCCTTCTGCCATTCCTCCCAGCCGCCGCGGAATATCACAACATTCGTGTAGCCGATAATGACCAGCTCGGAAGCCAGGTTGTCGCTGAAATCGCATGTGGGACCCCAGCAGTAGCACACGATCAGGGTATCCTGCGGCACGGTCGCCGTGACGGTTTCGTAGTAGTCGGGCAGTTTATCGTAGGGCACGTTCATGGCTCCCGGGATTCGTCCTTCTGCGAACGCCTTTGCGTCGCGGGCGTCCATGAAGACGGCCTTCTTCGCATCGAAGAGCGCCCGCGCCTTATCCAGGGGGATGATTCCTTGAAGCCCGGCTCTGTCCGCAGGCCGCACGGCGAAGCTATCCGGTTCCGGAGAGCTCAGGGCGGAGTCTCCCGGCATGGGCGAACTCGTGGTTCCCTGGAGCCCGGCATTCATCGCACCGGCGTTCTGAATCTGCGGAAAGAGCTGTATTTTGTTGCTACTAAAAGAATTGTATATTACGCCGACAAGAAGCGAAACGGCGATAAGCGCCGTCCCTCCGAACAACTGCCTGATGAACATTTTCACGGAGCAACTCCTTAAACTCAAGGCCGGAATCAGATCCAAGACAATAATCCATTAAGTATAGAAGGCGTGAGCCTTTTTCTCAACTTGAAAACAGGCCGTGCTCGTATTTCTACCCTTTGCAATGACGGAAGTTCCGGCTCGCACCCGCAACCGGCGAGCTCCCATGCGGGCGGTTAATGAAGTTGCAGCTTCGGAAAGTATGGTATATTCTACTGGATTCACGCCCCGGCCTGGCACAATCACGATGAAACACTACGATCTCATATGCTTCGACGTCGACGGAACCCTCGTCGAGCATCCCCGGAATAAGGTAATCTGGGAAGTGCTCAACATAAAGATTCTCGGCGACGACGGCATCAACAAGGCCCGCTACAAGATGTACTGCGACGGCGCGATCACGTACGATGAGTGGGTGCGCCTGGATGTCCAGGGCTGGCTGGACCGGGGGGCGACGCGGGACCAGATACTCGAGGCGGTCGGCGAGTTCAATCTCATCGACGGCGCCATGGAAACGGTGCACGAGCTCAAGCGCCGGGGCTACCGCCTCGCGATCATATCGGGAACGCTGAACGTGGTGATCGACGCCTTATTCCCGGACCACCCCTTCGAAGAAGTATTTTCGAACAAGATCTTTTTCGACGAACGGGGAAGGCTCGCCTCATGGAAGGCGACACCGTTCGATCTGCACGGCAAGCCGGTGGCGCTGAAGGCCTTGGCGCATGAGTTCGGCACGACGCTCGAGCGCTCCGCGTTCGTCGGCGACGGCGACAACGATGTGCCGCTGCTCGGCGTGGCGGGCTACTTCGTTGCGTTCAACCCGCGCTCCAACGAGCTCGAGAAAGGCTCCGACGTGGTCGTCAGGGGAAGAAATCTGAAAAAACTTCTGGAGATATTCGAATGAAACATGAACCGGTGGAACGAATCGTCAAGGAGGTCGAGGATCTGTTCGGCGCGGCGGAAGAAGGGCTGTCCGATATTCTGCTCAAGGAACTTCTCCTCAACGTGCTGAAACTCAAGAGCGACCGCCTCGACACGCTCGATCTCAAAATACTGAACCGGTCGCTGCGCGAGCTCCGCTACGCCTTCAAGGTGTTCAAGCCCTACCGGCATATCCGCAAAGTCTCCATTTTCGGGTCGGCGCGCACGCCGGAAGACGACCCCTGCTACGAAATGGCCGTGTCGCTGGCGAAGATGCTGGCCGATTCAGGTTTCATGGTGATCACGGGGGCCGCCGACGGCATCATGAAGGCCGGGAACGAGGGTGCGGGAAGCGACAAGAGCTTCGGCGTCAACATACACCTGCCGTCGGAGCAGAGCCCGAACGAATTCATCATCGACGATCCCAAACTCGTCACGTTCAAGTATTTCTTCACGCGCAAGCTCCTTTTCGTCATGGAATCCAACGCCGTCGCCCTCTTCCCGGGCGGGTTCGGCACTCACGACGAAGGATTCGAGACGCTCACGCTCTTGCAGACCGGCAAGGCCTCGCCTCGCCCCATGCTCCTCATGGATCTGCCGGGCGGAGGCTACTGGGAAGCGTGGGACCGGTTCGTCAAGGATCAACTGTTGGCGCGCAAGTTGATCTCGCCGGACGATTGCTCGCTCTATATGATCTCGCATTCGCCCGAAGAGGCCGTGCGGGAAACCTGCTCGCACGGGGGGCGATCGTGAAGAGCTCCCCTCTGGCGCAGGAGGCGAACGAACCGGAACTCGCCGACAAACCCCGGCTCGCGCTTGCGTACAATCACAAGAGCATGGGACGGCTCACACAGCTTATCAGACGGATTAACGAACTGGGTGCGGGGGGAATGAAAGGGTAGGTCTTGGGGACCGCGGAGAGCCGCGGACCGCTATTCGAGCAGGTTTATCAATTCCTCGATCCGCTCGGCGATGAGCCTGATATCCGACCTGAGGTAGTAGAGCTGCCGCCTCAACTTGTCGATATCCGACTGTTTCTTGATGCGTTCGTCGGGGAAGAGAAGGCTGTAGGATTCGCCTGCGGCCTCGCTCCCGAACCGCTTGATCTCCTCCTCGAGGAAGAACAGCATAGCGGGGCCGAAGTCGAGCGGTGTCAGTTTGCCGGCCCGGACGTGGTGCCTCAGCGACGCTTCGGAAATGCGGAGCGATTCCGCGGCTTCCTTGATCGGGACGACACGCTTGATGCCGTCGGGCAGGCGGGAGCGGTTGACGATGACCCAGCGCTTGTTGGGGAATTGGTACGCGCCCGATATCCTGCCGGTACGCAGGAGTTCCCTCAGATGCTTCTCGCGAGATTTCCCCTTGTCCAGGAGGCCGGCAGCGGCCAGCCAATCAGCCGCTTCCAGGACGGAAACGCCGTCGCGTTTCATGGACACGAGCCTCTTGTCGAGCACGGCGTTGATCGCCTTTATATCCACCATAGGATAAGGATGTTCGATTTCCGCCGATGATTCAAGTATTTTCTTTGCAACGAATTAAAAAGATCAGGACGGCGGCCGTCCTGCTGGAGGGCCCGCCGCCTCGGCGGCATGAAAAAATCCCTTCCGAGCGGAAGGGATTTTTTACGAAAAGACGCGGCGCCGTAAATTCCGTACGGATCATTCGAGACGTGAGGCAATTTGTTGCACGGTCGCCGAACCGTGTATGAATCCGGCTGCGGCGGCAAGATCCTGGACCGTTTCGGACGGATGGCATCGTTTGCAGGTGTATTCGAGTGTGAGGTAGCCGTTCGCTTTCGTTCCGTCGGGAGTGAACATGGCCGCGGCCGCATTCGTGTTTATCCGCCACAGGTGGGTGTGAACGTCTCCGGTAAAGGTTGCCAAGTTGCCTGTCGCCGACTTGCCTGCCATCGGCATGTGGCAGTCGATGCATGCTACGCTCGCGTTGTAATGTTCGATGATCGAGTTTTTAAAAGAATCAGTCTCCTTGAGGTGGCAATTTTCGCACCGCAGCCTGATTGCCGCCGTGCGTTCGGGATTGAACGGATGCAGCCCTTTGTGAGGATCGTGGCATGACACGCATTGCAAGCCGCTGTGCTTTGTTGTGAACATTTCATTCCACTGTTCATGGTGTTGTATGAAGCCGGCTTTTGCCGGAATTTCATAAACAACGCCGCGGATATGGCATTTCCCGCACAATGCATTGGAACGGTCTACGGTCAAGGCGACGTTGTATGGATCGTCCACATGGGCGCCGCCTGCTCCGTGGCATTCTTCGCACTGGATGCCGTTGAACTCCCAGGTGCCGATCAAGCCGGGCTTTCCCTCCTGATTGCCGACGTTCTTGTAACCGGTCATGTGGCACGGGCCGCAGTTGTAGTCGATGAATCCCGGCTGATCGGTTTCATACTTGACGAATTCGTGCCCGAGAGGATTGCCGGGCCGCATGTTCATCTGGGTTTGGGGGCCGGTGTACACTCTCCCCTCGTTGTTGATGTACCGCGCTTTCCACCAGAAACCGCCGATCACCTTGTCGACACCGCTCCAACCTCCGGGGATTGCGGGCGCCACCAGGACTGTGGAAAACGGATAGTAGCCTGCCTGCTGGGCGTCTTCCGCTTCATTCAACTTGTAGGGATGGCCCGTTTTCACGAAGCTGGCATGAATTGCGGAGTGGCACGCTTGGCAGGCGTCGCTGCCGACATAGAACACCTCGTTCGGAGTGACGATCTGGGTGATGTCATTGGTTACTTTTCGCTCGCATCCTGCGGCGAACACCGCCGCGGTCAGGCCTACGGCGATACACTTGAGTGCGGCTTTCATGCAACAACCTCCTTGTGCGGTGATAAAGCATCGTACGGGTGCACATTACAGTGAGAAGTCTCTTGCAAGACTTACCTCCAATATATTGCCGGTGTAGAAACGATCGATCGCCAGAAAATCGTCGTAATTGTACGCCGTATAATCAGCATCGAAATAGTATCCGTTCCGGAACGAATACGTCGCCCCGAGATTCAACGCAATTTTCTCGATATCGAGATCTCTCCGGCTCCGATAGTAGGTGCCCCCGGCTCGCACTCCCACGCCCCGGTACGGTGCGGGCGTGATGGTGCCGGTCACCATGTTGTCGGAGAATTCGAAGTTGGTCGACCGGTTCTCGTACTCGCCCAGGTAGTACGCGTACGTAACAGCGAGCGAGCCGAGTTTCTTCGTATCGAGGCGCCATGTTGTGGAAATCGAGCGGTAGTCGACGGTGCTGCCGATATCCTTGTTCTCCTTGCGGCGGCCCTGGTACTGAACGGAAACATCGCCCAGCATTCCGCCGTCGGCGGTCACCGACACGCGGTAGCGGATGTAGTCTTCGTCTCCGATAAGCGTGGATCCGGTCACGATGTCCTTGTCGCGGGTCGAGGCGAGCGCCCTGAGGAACACTCTGTTCGCATGGCTGTACCAGCCGTTGAAGAGAAAGCCGTTCGATTCGCTTCGGTCGGCGAGATCGTCGGCGATGCGGTTCTCGTATCCGATGCGCAGCCCGCCGCGGCGGTTCCAAGTCTTGCCGACGGCCACCGTATTCAACACGTTGTCCGTTTCTATGCCGTTTCCCTCGTGCAGCGTGCGCGCGAAGACGAAGCGGTAGTCCGCGCTGAATTGCAGCGGCAGATGGATCCTCGTCGCCGCCCAACCCTGGTTCGTTTTCAGCTCGCTTCGATACGCGTAGAGTTTGTCGAGGCGGTAGTCGTACCCTCCGGATAGAACCGCGCGTTCGAATCCGGGAATCGCAGCCGTCGCGCTGGCTCGGAAGACGTTCGCATCGCGGTCGGACGGCTTGTTTACCCGGTCGTCGAACTCGGATGCGCGGTACTCGAGCCTGAGGCTGCTCTGCTTATAGAATCCCTGCGCCCCGATGGAGTACGACTGGTTGGTGTAGTCGCTGCGCACAACGGCCGCGTCGGAGGGCTGCTCGAATACCACCAGATCATCTCCGTGTTTGTCGGTGTAGTCGAATCCGCCGAACAGCTTCAGGTATCGCGACGGCGATATCGTCATGGTTCCGCCCGCGGATTCGCGTTCGGTGAAATACGTTTCGGCTGAATCGTACACGCGCCGGTACCGGTTGTCGCGGAGCGAGACGGAAAAGAGATCGGCTTTGGAGCTTGATACGGCGAGATTCCGGTTGTTGAGCGAAATCCTTCTCAGATCGGCGTTGAACATCACGCCGTTGTCCATGAAGTATTTGAAGTCTTCGAGGGATATGGCCAGAGGATCATCGATGTTGAACGATTCCTGATTGACCGAGAGGTTTCCTTCCTGGTCGATGTATACATAGCCGATCTTGAACCGGCCACCGCCTTCGTCGGCCGCGGCCGGATGCGCCGCACACAGCGCTATTGCTGCAAGCAGGGTACAGAATCCATGTCGTACGGTATGCATCGCGGTCCTCCCTACCTGGTCAGGCTGTGGCATCCGGCGTTGAAGCAATCGCCGGAGAACTTGGCCGGCAGATCGGGATCGAGGTAGAAGCTGCTTACGAACGATCCGTGGGTATCCTTGTGGCACTGCTGGCAGGCGTATTTCGCCCAAATCCCGCCGTGTGCAGTCATGTGGCCTGCGGGATAGTGGCACTGCATGCAGAGGCGGTTGCCCGGCTGTTTCAGGAGCCTGTCGTTCTCGCTGCCATGGGGTTCGTGGCATTCGACGCAGCCGCTGCCTTCCAGAGAATACGCGTTTAGGGCTTCATGTTCGTACAAGTGCGGGGCGGCTTGATCGACGTGGCATTCGCGGCAGGGACCGGATAGATCATAGGCTATGTTCTGATCCGCGCGCTTCGCTAACCGATGGCAGCTCAGACAGGTAATATTTTGCTGCAGCACGGGATGATTCGAAACTTTCTTGAAATCCATCCGCGTCTTTTCGTGGCAGCGCAAGCAGAATTCGGCCTGCTGGTCCAGCAACAGGGCTTTGCCTCCTCCGTGCACCCGATGGCAGTCGGCGCAGTTCAATTGCAACGATGAATGGGCTTCGAATCCGTAATCATCCATGCGATCATGACCCGCGTGGCACCGAGTGCATGCCGCAATCGCATCCCGGCCGGCGAGCACGGCGGGATTCGTTATATTTTCCTTCGACGGATCGTCGATATGCGCATCGCCGCTCCCGTGACAGCTCGTGCAGCCGATCTCGATCTCTGGATTTTCAATCTGCGAACTCAGGCGATGGGGAGTGGGAGCAAGCGAACGGTCGGCGTTCTCGTGACACGTGAGGCATGTGCCGTCGTCGACGGGTTCAACGGTATGAGCGGGGCGAGGAGGCGAAAGAGAAATAAGGAAAGTTGCTGCTATTACAATGCGGCAATAGCCAAGCCGCAATCTGGAGAACTCCATTGATCACCCCCCTTATCGTTTAGGAATTACCGCATGAGTTTACAGCGTCTGCAAGAATTGTCAATGGACATTTTGAGTCTTAAGAGACTAATAGTGTAATGTTGCTATAGTTAAGATTAATAACTAGATCGCAACAACCGGGTCCGCGCCACACGAAAATTTCTCTTAAAAAAAAAGGGCTTTTATACTATATTATACTGATATCGCTATTGTGGGTGCGGGGCGCAGAAGTGCTGTGTCCGCTTGCAGTATGCCCGCCTGAAAACACGCAGATAACACGGCTCCTAAGGAGGCATAAATGGAAGGCATTGTGGGATATGGAGCGTACGTTCCGCGCAACCGGATCAAGGTCGAGGAGATCGCGAAAGTCTGGGGAGCGGACGCGCCGAGCTATAAACGCGGCCTGATGCTTGAGGAGAAATCGGTGCCCTCGCCCGATCAGGATGTCATCACCATGTCGGTCGAGGCTGCCAGGCGCGCCGTTCTCAGGGCCGGGATCAATCCGAAAGATATCGGCGCGATCTACGTCGGTTCCGAGTCCCACCCCTACGCGGTGAAGCCGAGCGGCACGGTGGTCGCCGAGGCTATCGGTGCGACACCAGACATACACTGCGCCGACTTCGAGTTTGCATGCAAGGCGGGATCCGAAGGCATGTTCGTTGCGTTCGGCCTCGTGCGCGCGGGCCTCATCAAGTACGGCCTGGGCATCGGCGCGGATACGTCGCAGGGCGCTCCCGGAGACGCGCTGGAATACTCCGCATCGGCGGGCGCCGCGGCCTACATTTTCGGCAAAGACGACGTGATCGCGACCGTCGACGCGTCGTATTCATACATGACGGACACGCCCGACTTCTGGCGGCGCGAGTATCAGTTCTATCCGCGCCACGGCGGGCGGTTCACGGGCGAGCCGGCTTATTTCAAACACGTCCTGGGCGCGGCGCGCGGCATCCTCGAGCAGACCGGCCTGACGCCGAAAGATTTCAAGTACGTCACCTTCCACCAGCCGAACGGCAAGTTCCCGCTTCGCGCAGGCGCCATGCTGGGATTCGAGAAGGCGAAGATCGAGCAGGGATGGCTGGTGCCGAAGCTGGGGAACACGTACTCGGGCGCATCCCCGCTGGGGCTCTCCGCCATTCTCGACGTCGCGAAGCCCGGCGACAGGATTCTCATGGTGTCCTACGGGTCGGGCGCGGGGAGCGACGCCTTCGTGTTCACCGCTACGAAGCGTCTGGCGGACGTACAGAACATGACCTTCAAGACCTGGGACATGCTCAACAACCACAAGCGCTACCTCGAGTACGGCGAGTACGCGAAGTTCCGGGGCAAGATCAACAAGATACAGGATTGACGGCGGGCGCATCGTGCGTGCGGCCGCTTCCATATACCGAAGAACCGAGATATGAAACATACACGGACAATACAGGAGGAACTCTGATGCGGGACGTTGCAGTCATAGGGGTCGGCATTCAAACGTGGGGAGAGCTCTGGGAGAAATCGCTCCGCGACCTCTTCGTGGAAAGCGCGCTCAACGCGATGAAGGACGCCGGCGTCGATCGTATCGACTCGATGTACGTGGGGTGCATGAGCAGCGGGCTCTTCACCGGGCAGGAGCATCTGGCGTCGCTCCTCGCCGATTATCTGGGCGTGAATCCGGCGCCCGCGGCGCGCGTCGAGAGCGCCTGTTGCTCGGGAGGGCTTGCATTCAGAATGGGGTTCATGGACGTGGCGTCGGGAATGAGCGACATCGTGCTCGTGGGCGGCGTCGAAAAGATGACGGACGTGGACGGCGCGGCGGCGACGTATGCGCTGGCGACGGCGTCCGACCAGGAGTACGAGGCGTATAACGGCATCACGTTTCCGGGGTTGTACGCGCTCATCGCCCGGGCGCACATGCAGAAATACGGAACGACGCGCGAGCAGATGGCGCAGGTCGCTGTCAAGAATCACGAGAACGGCTCAACCAACCCGCACGCGCAGTACCCGTTCAAGGTGACGCTCGAGCAGGTGCTCAACGCCACGATGGTGGCGGACCCGATCAGGCTGCTCGACTGCTCTCCCATCACGGACGGCGCCGCCGCGGCGGTGCTCGTTCCCCTCGAGATGGCGAAGAAAATGAGCAAAGGTCCGGTCATCAAGGTTGCCGGTTCGGGGCACGCGACCGACACGATTGCGCTCCATTCGAGAAAAGACATCACGTTCATCAACTCCACCGCCGTCGCCGCCGAGAAGGCGTACAAGATGGCCGGCGTGGGGCCCAAGGACATCGATTTCGCCGAGGTTCACGATTGCTTCACGATCGCAGAGATCTGCGTCACCGAAGCGCTCGGATTCTTCGAGAAGGGCCGGGGCGGAAAGGCCGTCGAGGCGGGGAAAACCGCCATCGGCGGGGAGATCCCGGTGAATCCCAGCGGCGGGCTCAAGGCCAAAGGGCATCCGGTCGGAGCGACGGGCGTCGCACAGATCCACGAAGTAGTGAATCAGCTTCGCGGCGCGTGCGGCAAGCGGCAGATCAAGAATGCAAAGCGCGGGCTCGCGCAGAACATGGGCGGCACGGGAGGCTCGTCGCTCGTACATATTCTGGAGGTGGTATAAATGCTGACCCCGCCGAAATACTGGAGAGAGATTCCGCAGCGCTACCGGCTGGAAGCCGCGAAGTGCGCACAGTGCGGGAAGGTATTTTTCCCGCCTCGGCTCATATGCGACGCGTGCAAGGGCGAGGAGTTCGAGACCGTCGTCCTCCCGCGCGAGGGGAAAATCGTTTCTTTCACGGAAGTGCACACGCCGGCGAGCAACTTCTCCGACGAGGCGCCGTTCGCCGTCGGCATCATCGATCTGGGCAACGAGCTCACGATCCTGGCGCAGATCGTCGACTGCGATCCCGGGGAAGTGAAGATCGGCGCTCCGATGCGGCTCGAATTCCGGAAGCTCCAGAAGGACGGAGAGTCGGGCGTGCTGTGCTACGGATACAAGGCTGTCCCCGCACGATAGCGGGTGTGCGCGCCGGTTCGCGGCATTCGGATCGGCGCGGCGAGCGGTTCCTGTTCGGGCGCCGCGCGCACGAGAGCAATTCATGGCCGTCAACCCATCGTAACCTATGTTTAAAATCGAAACGCATGTAAAACCGACTTCGGCGGAGTACAAGGAAAACTTCGCACACAACAAACAAAAGATAGAGGAGTTCCGGAAGCGGATCTCCGAAGCCAAGCAGGGCGGTCCTCCCAAGGCGGTGGAGAAGCACAAGTCCCGCGGCAAGCTGACCGCCCGCGAGCGCCTCGACAGGCTCTTCGACAGGAACACACCGTTCCTCGAATTCAGCTCGCTCGCGGCCAACGGCATGTACGGCGACGAGGCGCCGTGCGCCGGCATCATCACCGGCATCGGGGTCGTCCACGGCAAGGAAGTGCTGGTCGTCGCCAACGACGCGACGGTCAAAGGGGGCACGTACTTCCCGATCACCGTGCGCAAACACGTGCGCGCGCAGGAAGTGGCGCTCGAAAACAAGCTCCCGTGCATTTATCTCGTCGATTCCGGCGGCGTTTTCCTGCCGCTCCAGGACGGCGTCTTCCCGGACAAGGAACATTTCGGACGAATTTTCTACAACCAGGCGCGCCTCAGCGCGATGGCAATTCCCCAGATATCGGCGGTTATGGGATCGTGCACGGCCGGAGGCGCGTACGTTCCCGCCATGAGCGATGAGACGATCATCGTCAAAGGCATGGGGACGATCTTCATCGGCGGTCCGCCGCTCGTCAAAGCGGCGACGGGCGTGGACGTCACGCCGGAAGAACTGGGAGGCGCCGACGTGCACTGCCGCATCTCGGGCGTGTCGGACCACTATGCGCTCGACGACGAGCATGCGATCCAGATCCTGAGAAACATCGTCGAGAACCTCCCCGGACGGGGCAAGTTCCCGCTCGAGCGTTCGGAACCCGAAGAGCCCGCCTACGATCCCGAGGAGATATACGGCGTGCTGCCCCGCGACCTGTCGAAGCAGTTCGAGATCAAGGAAGTCATCGCGCGCATCGTGGACGGAAGCCGGTTCCACGAGTTCAAGCCGCTCTACGGAACGACGCTCGTCACCGGGTTCGCGCGCATCATGGGATACCCGGTCGGCATCGTGGCAAATAACGGCGTCCTTTTCTCCGAGAGCGCGCAGAAAGGCGCGCATTTCGTGTCTCTCTGCGCCGTGAGAAAGATACCGCTCCTCTTTCTCCAAAACATCACCGGGTTCATCGTCGGCAAAGAGTTCGAGCACGGCGGCATCGCCAAGGACGGCGCCAAGATGGTGCACGCGGTGGCGAACGCCCAGGTGCCGCGGTTCACGCTTATCGTCGGCGGATCGCACGGGGCGGGCAACTATGCGATGTGCGGCAGGGGGTATTTCCCGCGGCTTCTGTGGATGTGGCCCACGTCGAAAATCTCCGTCATGGGGGGAGAGCAGGCTGCGAGCGTGTTGTTGACCGTGAAAAAAGCGGCTCTCGAGGCGGAAGGCAAACAAATGACGCCCGAGGAGGAAAAGGAATTCAAAGCCCCTATTCTCCAGCGGTACGAGCGGGAAGGGAGCGCATACTACGCAACCGCCCGGCTCTGGGACGACGGCATCATCGAGCCGCTCGACACGCGCACGGCGATCGCGCTCGGCATCGGCATGTCCCTCAACGCGCCGATACCGGGGCACGAGTTTGGGGTTTTCCGGATGTAGGAATCGGGCGGATTTTTATATGCATTGCCGATCACGGCGGAGACCGGGGCGTTACACCGCTCGGCGGCCGGGCCGGTTCATACGATGCGGCGCACTATTCGAATCACGAGGCAAACCGGACGCACGCACATGAAACACGAATCATATCGCACCATTACGATCGAACAATCGGGCTCCGCGGCCCGGGTGACGCTTTCGCGGCCGGACGTGAAGAACGCATTCAACGACGAGGTGATTGCGGAACTGACCCGCGCGCTTTCGTCGCTCGGCGGGCGCGATGACGTCAGAGTGGTCGTCATCACGGGAGAAGGCAGCGCCTTCTCCGCCGGCGCCGATCTCAACTGGATGAAGAAAATGGCCGCGTACGGCTACGAGCAGAACCTCGACGATGCGCGCGCGCTGGCCGACATGTTCGAAACGCTCTACACGTTGCCGAAGCCCACGATCGCGCGCGTCAACGGACCGGCGATCGGCGGAGGCGTCGGCCTCGTGGCGGCGTGCGATATCGCCGTCGCATCGCGGGAGGCGTTTTTCTCCCTGTGCGAGGTGCGCCTCGGCCTCGTGCCGGCGTGCATCGCTCCCTATGTCACTCGACGCGTGGGCGGGAAAAACGCCCGCGAGTACTTCCTCACCGGCACGCGCTTCGATGCCGAGCATGCCCTGCAGATCGGGCTGGTCAACCGCGTCGCGGACGGCTCGTTGCTCGACGAAGAGGTGCGGCGGTGGGAGGAGAACTTTATTCGCTCCGGCCCGCGGGCGATCGAATCGTGCAAACGGCTCATCGCGCGGTGCTCCACCGGCGAAATCGAGGAACTCAAGGAATTCACCGCGCGGATGATCGCCGATCTGCGGATATCCGACGAGGGCCAGGAAGGGATGGCGGCGTTTTTCGAGAAACGCAAGCCCTCCTGGACGAAGGATGCGGGATGAGGCGTGCATAAAATACTGATCGCGAATAGAGGCGAAATCGCCGTGCGGGTGATTCGGGCGTGCAAGGAGCTCGAGGTCCCGGTAGTTGCGGTTTATTCGGAGGCCGACCGGAAGAGCCTGCACGTTCAACTCGCCGACGAGGCGGTGTGCATCGGCCCTCCGCCGCCCCTCGAAAGCTACCTCAACATGAACGCGCTTCTGGAAGCGGCGCGCGCAACCGGCTGCGATGCCGTGCATCCCGGATACGGTTTCCTCGCCGAGAACGAGCGTTTTGCCGGGCTTCTCGAGAAGAACAATATCACTTTCATCGGCCCGCGGTCTTCGGTGATCCGCTCCATGGGCAGCAAGCAGGCGGCGAAGCGCATGGTGGCGCAGGCCGGCGTGCCCGTGGTGCCGGGCTACCACGGCGACGACCAGGGCACCGCGGCGCTCGTGGGGCACGCGCGCGAGGTGGGCCTGCCCGTGCTCGTCAAGGCTGCGTCTCGTACTGGATAGAAAGAGTCTCCCCGCCCAGGTGCGAGAGGCGATCGGCGAGGCGAAGTCGGCGTTCGGAGACGGCACCGTGTATATCGAAAAGGCCGTCCAGCAGCCCCGGCACATCGAGTTCCAGGTTCTCGCCGACCACCACGGCAACGTTGTTCATTTGTATGAGCGCGAGTGCTCCATCCAACGGCGCCACCAGAAGGTCCTCGAGGAAACTCCTTCGATGGCGCTCGACGATTCCCTCCGCGCGAAGATGGGCGAGGCCGCCGTCAAGGCCGCTCAGGCCGCCGGATACACGAACGCGGGCACCATCGAGTTCATGTTGGGAGGCGACCGGAACTTCTATTTTCTCGAAATGAACACGCGAATTCAGGTCGAGCATCCGATCACCGAAATGACGACGGGCATCGATCTCGTGCGCTGGCAGATCAAGATCGCGCGCGGCGAGAAACTCTCCTTCGGCCAGAAGGACATCGTCAAGCGCGGCCATGCGATCGAGTGCCGCATTTATGCCGAGGATTCACACAACAACTTCATGCCGTCGTGCGGCGTGATCAAGCGTTTGCACGAACCCTGGGGCCCCGGCATCAGGAACGACAGCGGCATCTATGAAGGATGGGAGGTAAGCCCCTATTACGATCCCATCCTCTCCAAGCTCGTCGTGTGGGGCGAAGACCGGGAAGCCGCGCGCCGCAAGATGATGCTCGCGCTCGATTCGTATGGTATTCACGGCATCAAGACCTCGGTCGACATTCACAAGCGCATTCTCCGGCACGAGGCGTTCATACGGGGCGATTACTGCACCGATTTTTTCGAGAAACACAAGGACGAGTTTTTTGGCGCGGCGGGGGCGGATGTGCCCGATGAAGCATTTATCGCCGCGGCGCTGCATGAGCTGCTGGGTTCTGCCGGCAGTCCGAAGCTCCCGGGCATTGCCGCGCAGTCTTCTCCGTGGGGCGAACTCGGGAAATGGGAAATCGGCGGCGGGAGCGGATCGTAATGGAATTCCTGTTTGTTATAGATGACGTTGAGAAACGACTGACGGTCGAGAAGAAGGGCGACAGGTACGCCTGCTCTATCGGCGACAGAACCTATACGGTCAGCGCATCTCCGCTTTCCAACGGCACTATCGCATTCTTCGTCGGAAACCGCTCCTG
>JACQXT010000155.1:20687-22333 GCA_016208665.1 Chitinivibrionia bacterium
GAAGAATCCCGAGAACGATGCGCTCCCGGGAGCGGGACATGGCGCGGGGCACGGCGATGGATCCGTCGCGTCCCCCATGCCGGGAAACATCATCGCCATCCATGTCGCCGAAGGGGATTCGGTCGCGGCCGGCCAGGCCGTAGTCGTGATCGAGTCCATGAAGATGCAGAACGAGATCACCGCTCCCATACACGGAACGGTGAAAAAGATCGCGTGCGCCGTCGGCGCGCAAGTCGGGTTCGGGGACATGCTCGTCGAGATCGAACCGGCGGATCAAGCCTCGTAGTAATCGCAAGCGTTTTCCTCCGATGCGGGCGCGGACTATTGCTCCGCTCTTTAGGGCTACGCACTCCTGCAGGCGTATGCATTCGTCTTTCTTCTTGAACTGCTCCATGAACGCTTCTCCAAGCACTTCTTCGGCTGCTGTTTTATTATGCTTCGCGCAGAGGAGCCTGAGGTTTGAAGCTGCACTTTGGCCGCCTCTCGCGAATGGTATAACATGATCTAATTGAAGCGCATGAGTCGACTCGCAGCGCTTGCCGGTTGTGCCGATATACGTGCACCTGCCCTTGTCTCTTGTGAATACCTTATCCCGAACGGCTGCGGGGATATAACGCGATTGGTCTTGTGATAGGCCCCGATACCGTTCAGAGGTCCGGTGCTTCTTAGCTGGAGTCTCTTGAGGCAGTTGCGCGGTTCTTTGTTCTTGTTGTTCTCGCCGCCCCTGCATCTCTTTTCGCCTGTGCCGCATTTTTCTCTCCTCGCGCCTTGCTTTGCTCTTCTCGGGGCTGCGGTGCTCGAGGAATTCGCTTATGAGCGCATCAAAGACGCTTGCAAACGACGTATCCCCCAGGCGCTGGCAGAGAAGCGAACGGGCTTGTTCGTATTTCTTCATGAAGGCTTCGTCGGCCAGGAACTGAATCAGGAGCTTCTGCTCGATGCGTGCGCGGGGCCCATTCGCCGGCTCATGTGCGCTTAGAGAGCCGCCGATCGGCAGTTCACCCCCTCCACCCTCGTAAGTCGTTGAATTTTCACTCCCACACTGGGAGTTTGTAGACTTTGCAGGGGGGATTTCTCCGGATGAGGCTCTCGACACGGGTGAAATCCCGTTCGGGCTCCCGGGAGAAGCGAGCGAGAACCCACCCCCGCCGCGCTCAGTACTCGCTTATAATCCACCGTGGCTCAGGGAACGATCCGGCACGCAAACTCTGACATGGCTCACACGATCCCGCAGCGCCACAGGAGGCCGGTACCTGGATGCAATGGCCTCCACCTCGCGTTGTGTCTTCTCTTGAATCGCTCCGAGAACCTCGTGCCTGTTCCCATCGTTCAATATGCCGGCGACGAGAGCCACCGTCATGAGATTGACTTTCTCTTTCTCGAGGAGCTCATAGACCTCCGGATACCGTCGTACGCATTTTGCCGCCTGCACCCGCCTGCCAGCCGCGGAGGCTGAGTACTTCAAGTGCCTGGTGCAATAATCAAAAAGCGAACTATAGCCCAGCTTCAAGTGCAGCCGCCGCCTCTCGATTTCATTGAGATGATCCAGAATCTCCAGGGTGGTCTTGTGCTCCCGGCGTCGGAGCTTGAGAGTCGAAGCGAGAAGTTCGTTGTCGGAAAGGCCTGCTACAAAAGACATGGCGCAC
>JACQXT010000156.1 GCA_016208665.1 Chitinivibrionia bacterium
CCGGCAGTCGTCGTCTCGCTCGTCATGTCGCTTTCCTGGGTGGGCATCAACAGGAACCCGGCGAAGAGCGTTTCCCGCTTCGAAAACCTCCTGGCGTTCGAGAAGGCAAGCGCCGCTCAGGGATATACGCAGCTCGCATTTTACCAAGCCAATCAGGGCAACATGCTCGCGGCGATCACGGCGTCCGAGAAGGCGTATTCCCTGGACTCGAGCCCCGGCAACTTTCTCAACGCGAGCATATTCTATCTCTCATCGGAGGATACAGTGCGGGCGATCGAACTCCTCGATCGGAGCATCAAGGATCATCCGGACGCCCACACAAACCGCCAGGCGCTCGTTTCCCTCCTGGATCAGACGGCTCGATTCGCCGATATGACGCGCGTATGCAAGGAAGGCATTCAGCAGCAGCCGGACGAGCCGCAATACTATTACTTCCTCGGAAAAAGCTACCTCTACAGGGGAAATCTGAGAGAAGGACTGCTCGCGCTCAAGAAGTGCAAGGACATGAGCCCGCCCGAGCCCATCCCCGCCTACATCGACTCGCTTCTCGCGCGGATCCGCAAGGTGAAATAGACTCGCGGGCGGCCGCTTACCCCATCAATACCCCGCGGCACAACCCGACCACCGCGGATCCGATACGGCGGTCAGGGAGTCCGCGCTAACCATGATCGCATGCACGTCGCACATCGGCTTGCGCACACGTATCTTATGTCCCATCGCCTCGAGCTCCCCGGCGACTGACGGCGCGAGCGCATCCGCCTCGACATAGATCGAGTCCGGCAGATACTGCTCGTGAAACCGGGGCGCGCGCACGGCCTCCTCCAGGCTCATCCCGTAGTCCAGGACGTTCACGATGACCTGAAACACCGCCGTCGGTATGCGCGAACCTCCCGGCGTCCCGAGCACCATGAAGAGCGAATCGTTCTCCAGCACCATCGCCGGCGTCATCGAGCTCAGCATTCTCTTCCCCGGCTCGATCGCGTTCGCTTCTCCCCCCACGAGGCCGTATTCGTTCGGGAATCCCGGCTTGATGCTGAAGTCGTCCATCTCGTTGTTCAGGAGGAACCCGGCGCCCGCGACCGTCACACCCGATCCGAAACTCGTGTTGAGCGTGTACGTGTTGGCAACCGCGTTTCCCCACGCGTCGACGATCGAGAAATGAGTCGTCTCTTCCGGCTCCTGCCGGCCTCCGTAGGGTGCGCGCCCACGCGAGTCGCCGCCCCCGGGCGCGCCCGCAAACGAGAGCGGATCCAGGTCGAGCGTCCCCAGCGTGCCGGCGGGCAGCACCGTGTGCGGATCCATGAGCCGCCTGAGCGCGCCCACGTATGCGGGGGCAGTCAGTTCTTTCCACGGCGTCGGATAAAAATCGCCGTCACCCATGTAGCGGGACCGCAGGAAGTACGCGATCTTCTCCGCCTCGCTCATCATGTGCACCGCCTGAGCCGAATGAAATCCCCAGGCCCCGGGGCCGAGCGGCTCGATCAGTTGGAGAAGAATGGAGAGAATGAGGCCGCCCGATGACGGAGGCGGCGCGGTGACGACGGTGCGATCGCGATATCGGAACACGAGCGGTTCGCGAATGACCGCCTGGTAGTTGCGAAGGTCCTCCGCGGATATCAATCCGCCGCCCCGGGACATTTCATCAATGATGAGAGACGCCGTTTCCCCGCGGTAGAAGTCATCCGCGCCTTCGTCCCTGATGCGCGCGAGCGTCCGAGCGAGATCCTTCTGGACGAAGAGATCCCCGTGCTTCCATTCCGTGCGAAGAAACACCGCCTTCGACGGTTCGAATGACTCCAGAAGTTCTCTTTCCTCCTGGAGGCTTTTGATGAAGGCGCGGCTCACCGGAAATCCATCGCCCGCCAGGCGGCGCGCGGGTTCAACGAGTTCGCGCCACGGAAGCGTGCCGTAAAGGCGATGCGCGAGCGAGAGGCCCGCAACGGTGCCCGGGACGCCGCACGATGCATGCCCGATGGCGCTCGCGTCCTCGATCACATCGCCTGTATCGTCGAGAAACATGTCGCGATGGGCCGCTATCGGCGCCTTCTCGCGGTAATCGATGAAGATGGCTTCGCCGCTCGCAAGACGAACAAGCATGAATCCGCCGCCCCCGATGTTGCCGGCCCGCGGATAGGTGACGGCGAGCGCGAATGCGGTCGCGATCGCGGCGTCGACCGCGTTTCCGCCGCGGCGGAGGATTTCCAACCCAGCGGCGCTCGCGAACGTGTCGGCGCTCGCAATGGCGGCCGACCCCGCGCGCGCCGTCTTGTGCGAGTGCGCAGCGTGCGGTGCGAGGAGGAGCGCCGCCGAAAGAACGGCGCTCGCCCGCGCACATGTTCTTAATGCGGAAACGAATCGCATGCCGCCATTATAGCCCGCAACAGGCCGGGGTGAACACAAAAAGAGCCCGCGCAACGGTATGCGCAGGCTCGGAAGGCACCATTTCATCTTCTGCTCTTCGACTTATGATGCCCCATTCCTCACGATGAGTTCGACTTTTCGACTCGCGGTCACGCCGCGAACATTACACTCCTCAACTGAAACCCGTGGGACACGACGGTCCTGGTCCGGCCGGATTGCCGCACGATGGCAGCGCGCCCTTGCCCTGAGCGAACATGCTGAGAATCGCAGATGCTTCTCCGCCGCAATGCGGACACGCGATCGGATCGTTCCGTTCGGTTATCTTTCTCAATTCCGAAAACACTATTTCGCATTTTGAGCACTTATACTCATACATCGGCATAATTCTCCTCTTTTCACCTTATACTTACTATGTATTCTAATAAAAATCAAGAACAGTCTTTCGGAGCGCCCTGATTTTATGAAGCGCCCGATGCGCGGCGCTGAGACTCATAAGCGGCAAGCTCTTCCCAAGTATGGCCTTCCTCACACCGGCCTTGGCCGCACAGGAGCTCGAGAACCGGCACCGTGCGCTCGTCGGCCAGGGAAAAGGTGACTTCGAGCCCCTGGCGTTCGCTCCGTATCAATCCAATGCCGCGAAGCACCCGAAGGTGCTGCGCGATCGTCGACTGAGGGACGCCCAGGACTTCGGCCATATAGGTTTGTGTGCAGGGAGCCGCGCGAACTCCGCACAGGATCTCCAGGCGCAGGGGATGAGCCATCGCCTTCAGCATTCCCGCTGCGTTGCCGAAGAGATCCCGCGGCTCGTCGTGATCATTCATTCTCTTCCTCCACGCTCGACTGTTTGCCTGCGCCCTTATGCCTCACGGGCATGTCGCACTTGGCGGATGCTCAGGTAGGCACGCCGAGCTTGGGCAGAATCCACGTAACCAGAATGAGATAGCCGCCAAAAATGCCGGCGAATACGAGAACGTCTTTTAGTGAGTCCATTGATACTCCTCTTTATTTTATAATCCTATTATTATGAATATATACTATCTCAGGCTTCGCGTCAACAGCATTCAAGGCAAAAAGAAAGGAGACCCCGCGGCCGCAGGTAATCCATTTAATAACAGTAAGTTATTCGTCTGCAGGCTGATCCTCAGTACCTTCCTCGGCTTCTTCTTCGGGCTCGCCAAAGAAGACCTGGCCCAGGAATCCGACCGAAAACGGATTATCGGCAAGCTGCTTATATGAGAAGAGCGAGTAGCCGGACACGCCTTCCTCGCGGAGCAATGAAACGGACCGCTCCAGGTATTGCGCGCGTCCGTCGAAAAGCGGAAGCCCCACCACGAACCGGTCGGTGCTCATGACATTCTTGAGATGTTGGATATGTCGCTGGAGCGGTTCCGGGCGGTAGCCGTAGGCCATGAGAACGGCAAAATCCACAAGACCGTTCTGCACCCAGCCGGCCCAGTCCTGCCCCTTCTGCCTGGCCTGGTCGAGGTCGGAAACGACGGCCGCCGAGAGCGTAAGACCGGGCACTGCCTGTCTGATGGCCGCAACGAGACTGTCGATCTGTTGTACTCTCCACTCTGCGAGTTGGGCATCGAGGCTCATCGCGCCCGTTTCGCCGATCACGTTCGTGATGCGGGGCCGGTCGTCCAGCAGCAGCAGAGGATCGACGCCGCAGCGAAGCGCAAAGTCCGTCCGTTCGTATTCGCCGTATCCGAAGAGTTTGCCGGGATATCGTATGTAATCGAGATGCACTCCGTCGATTGGGTATTTGCCGGCCAAGTCTTCGATGACCGAGGCGGTGTATTCCCTCACCTCGCGCAGAGCCGGCGAGAGATAATACCCTTCAAATCCGCGTTCCGTCCAATACTCGACGGGGAACTCGTCCATGCGCCGCCCCCGGTCGTCGGTCAGAATCCAATCCGGGTGCAAGCGAATGACATGGTTCTCGGGGGGAGCGGCCCGCCCGTCCGACCAGACATACAGGATGTTTACCCATGCATGCACCTGGGCGAATATCACATGGAACCGCGCACGCACGGCGATATCCACGAGCCTGTCTATTTCTTCCCTGGAAACGAAATCGTAGCGAACCACCCAGAGGGCGCGCAGCTCGTCATTCGGTTGGATGGGGGTCATCGCGAGCAGGTCGGAAACCGACCCCGCCTTGCCGCGAAACTGCTGGGCCCGGGATGAACAGGGTAAAATGCAGCAGAAAAGGATGGCGACGACGATCACGCGCTGCAGGCCGGAACCGGGCCCGCTACTTCGTTTCGTCTTTTTCGTTTTCGGCAGCCTTGCTCTCTGTGCTCTCATCGGCTGCCTCTGCGTCCGTTCGAGCCTGCGCCTCATGTGCCGGTTCCGTTGCGGCGCCGGCGTCTGCGCGTGTTTCCTCTTCGACTTTCTTCTTGCGGGGTTTCCGCTCTTTCGGCTTGCTCGTGATCTCGGTGCCGACGAGTTCCAGCATGACCGTCCGCGCGCTGTCGCCCTGCCGCACGGCGAGCTTGAGAATCCTCGTGTATCCGCCGTTGCGATCGATGTACAGAGGGGCGAGATCGTTGAACAGCTTCTTGAGCACGGTTTTCTTCTGCACGAAACGAGCGGCATGGCGCCAGTGGGCGAGGGCGACTCCTTGCAGGCGCACGGCCTCCGGCTCATTGCCTGCGGCCTTCATTGTCTGCACGTCCTTGTGGGCCGTGTAGCCCCGCTTGGCTCTCGTTATCAGCCGCTCCGCGAAACGCCTCGCCTCTTTGGCCTTTGCATCGGTCGTGGTGATGCGTTCCTTGTCGAAGAGCGACGTCACCATATTGTTCAGCATGGCTTTCTTGTGGCTGCTCGTGCGATTCAATTTTCTATGATCCACTCGGTGTCTCATGTTACATCTTCCTCGTTATGTGACGGGTTCCGCCGCTTTATCCTTTTCTTCCTGATCCGGCTTCTTCTCTCCGGAAATAGTTTCCACATCCATGCCGAGATACAGACCCATGCCGGCAAGGATTTCCGAGATTTCCTTCAGGCTCTGCTTGCCGAAGTTTCTGTATTTCAACATCTCCTGCTCGCTGCGCCGCACCAGATCGCCGAGCGTCTTGATGTTCGCCCTGCGCAGGCAATTGCTGGACCGGACCGAGAGCTCGAGTTCGTCGACGCTGCGTGCGAGCAGATCCCGCAGGGCTTCGAGTTCCTCGTCGACTTCCTCTTCCTTGTCTTCCGTCGGTTCTTCGGGGAAGTGGATGAAGAGGAGCATATGATCCTTCAATATCTTAGCCGCGTATCCGAGCGCGTCCTCGGCGGTAACGCTCCCGTCCGTCGTGATCTCCAGGGTCAGTTTGTCGTAGTCCGTGCGCTGCCCGACGCGCGTATCCTCGACCACGTACGAGACCTTCCGCACGGGAGAGAAGTTCGAATCGACCGGAATGAGGCCGATATCGTAATCATCGAGCGCATGAGCCTCGACGGGCACATAGCCCCTGCCGTGGCCGACGAGGATATTCATTTCGATCTTCGTTTTTTCGGTGGCGGTGCAGATCACCAGGTCCTTGTTGACGATCTTGACGCTCGGGTCTTCGGTAATATCAGCGGCGGTGATCGGCCCCGTTTTCTCGACGTTGAGATCGAGATACCGGGGGGAGTCGACTTCCAGCTTCACAACCATCTGCTTGAGATTGAGAATGATGTCCGTCATGTCTTCGAGAACGCCCGGGATGTTGCTCAGCTCGTGCAGCACTCCGCCGGCGCGAACCGCGGTGACGGCCGCTCCCTGTATGGAAGAGATCAACGTTCGTCGAAGGCCGTTGCCGATCGTCAGCCCGAATCCCCGTTCGAGCGGCTCGATAACGAACTTCCCGTACGACGTTGTCATCGATTCTTCGTCTCGAATAATCTCTTTCGGCATTAATAAGTTTCGCCACTTCATTGATATGCCCCTCCTGTGGAGAGCGAACAACTGCTTGCATTACAACCCGAGCGGCAGCGGCGCGGCGCCCGCTCCGCCGGTCCTTGCCCGTCCGGCTTGCGGCCGGCGCAAGCGGCTATTTTGAATACAACTCTACGATCAGATACTCGTTGACCGGTATCGGCATGGCTTCCCGGGATGGAATGTCGAGAAAGCGCCCTTCCAGCTTGTTGACGTCCATCTCGAGATACGACACCATCTGGCGCGCGTCGAAATTCTTCAGACTTTCCTGGACCACGAACAGGTTCTTGCTCTTTTCGGCCAGCGTAACGCGGTCGCCGGGCTTGACCAGGTAGCTGGGAATATTGACCCGCTTGCCGTTCACGAGAAAGTGATTGTGCCGGATCAGCTGGCGCGACGTGCTGCGCGAAGAACTGAATCCCAGGCGGTACACGACGTTGTCGAGCCTTCTCTCCAGAAGACACAACAGATTGGTGCCGGTGATGCCGGTCTGGCGCTCCGCTTTCTCGAAGTAGTTCCTGAACTGCAGTTCGAGCAGCCCGTACATGCGGCGGAGCTTCTGTTTTTCTCTGAGCTGGATATTGTACTTCGACGGCTTCCCCTTGCGGAGATGTCCGTGCTGTCCGGGCGGAAACGCGCGCTGCTCGATCGCGCACTTCTTCGTATAGCACCGGTCGCCTTTCAAGAAGAGCTTGTCGCCCTCCCGCCGGCACAACTTGCATTTTGCATCTCTATACCGCGCCATTCATTCCTCCTACCGTACTGTCTTGTGTGCGGGCGCTATACTCTGCGCCGCTTCCTCGGACGGCATCCGTTATGGGGAGCCGGCGTGACGTCTTTGACGCCCGACACTTCGAGACCGGCCGCTTTGAGAGACCTGATTGCGGCTTCTCTTCCGGCGCCGGGACCTTTTACCCAGGCCTCGACTTTCTTCATGCCCATCTCCCTCACTTCCCTGGCACAGCGGTCCGCCGCCTGCTGGGCGGCGAACGGAGTGCTCTTGCGGGAGCCTTTGAATCCCATTTTGCCGGGGCTCGCCCACGACAGCACATTACCGGTATTATCCGTGATGGTGATAATGGTGTTATTGAACGTGGACTTGATGTGGGCGATTCCGGAAACATCGATCCTTCTCGCCTTTTTCTTTTTCGGTCCTTTTTTTGGTTTTGCCAAAACAAGCCTCCTCGGGCTTCAATGCATCTCACGGAACGCCGCCGCACCGCCGGGCGGCGCGAGACTCGTGCGACACTCGCCGGTCGTCTACTTGGCGGCCGCTTCTTTCTTGCGCCTCGAAGCACCCGGTCTCGCGCGAGGACCTTTTCTTGTCCGCGCGTTGGTGCTCGTGCGCTGGCCGCGAACCGGCAGCTTGCGTTTATGACGAATTCCCCTGTAACATCCGATATCCATCAGCCGCTTGATATTGTAGCTGATGTCGGTCCGGAGCGCGCCTTCCACCTTGTACTCGTTCTCGATCATGTTTCGGATCCGGATGGAATCCTCCTCATTGAGATCCTTGACGCGGCGGGTCGGATCAAGCCCAAGCTTGCGGCAAATCTGCCGCGCCGACGTGCGCCCGATGCCATAGATGTAGGTAAGGCTGACTTCCAGACACTTGTCGTTGGGAATATCTACTCCAGCAATGCGAGCCAATCAATGCTCCTTTCCCGCAATTAGCCCTGGCGCTGCTTGTGGCGTTTGTTCTTACAGATCACGCGCACGACGCCTTTTCTGCGGATAATCTTGCAATACGGACAAATTTTTCTTACCGAGCTTCTGACTTTCATATGAAACACCGTCCGTTCAATCATCCTCCGGGGGAGAACCCGCGCGTCCGCTGCCGGCGCCCCGTTTCCGGAGGTTCGTTCACATCATTTATAGCGGTATACGATCCTGCCCCGCGTCAAATCATACGGCGAGAGTTCGAGCGTCACCCGGTCGCCCGGCAATATCTTGATGAAATGCATTCTCATCTTGCCTGAAACATGGGCGAGGACGACGTGGTTGTTTTCGAGCTCCACGCGGAACATCGTGTTGGGCAGAGCCTCGACGACCGTTCCTTCAACCGATATGCCTTTTTCCTTGGCCATACAAGCGTGTGTGCTTTCTCTCCTCCGCGGCCGGAATGCCCGACTTATCTCGTGAGCGGGTCCGGCCCGTCTTTGGTTATCGCGATCGTGTCTTCGAAGTGCGCCGACAGCGATCGATCGGCCGTTACGACCGTCCATCCGTCGTCGAGCGTGAACACGTCGCTGCCGCCGGCGTTGACCATCGGCTCGATCGCCAGCACGAGGCCTTCCTCGAGCTTGATTCCCCGCGACGGCGGCCCGAAGTTGGGAACCTGCGGCTCTTCGTGCATCTGAGTGCCGATGCCGTGCCCCACGAGGGCCCGGACGACCGAAAAACCGTTTGCGACGACATGCCGCTCGACCGCGTGGGAGATGTCGGAAAGCCTGTTTCCGATGCGCGCCTGCTCGATGCCTTTGTCGAGCCCCTCCTGCGTCACCCGCATGAGTTTCGCAGCGAGCTCCGGTATGCCGCCGACTGCGTACGTCCTCGCCGCGTCGGCGTAGTACCCGTCCTTGCAGACGCCGATATCGATGCTGACGATATCCCCTTCCTTCAACTCCCTGCCGTCAGGGATGCCGTGGACGACTTCATCGTTGACCGAAATGCATGTCGCCGCCGGATATCCCTGAAATCCCTTGAAGGCGGGCCTGGCGCCTTTCGAAACGATGAGCCGCTCCACCCGCCGGTTTATGTCGTCTCTCGAAACGCCCGGTCCGACGATCGAACGGGCGAGTTCGAAACATTCCTTCAGTATCAAGCCGTTGGACCGCATAACGGCGATCTCAGCCGGCGATTTCAAAACGATCATTCGCTGACCAGCCGCTCGATTGCTTCGGTTACCTCGTCTATGGGCCGCGATCCGTCGACTTTCAAGAGCCGGCTTCCATCATCGTAAAAATCTATGATCGGCAGGGTCTGCGCCCTGTATACGTCCAACCGCTTGCGAATGGTGCCCGACGTGTCGTCTTCCCGCTGGACGAGCGCGCCGCCGCACTGGTCGCACACGCCTTCCTTCCGGGGCGGTTTGTTCAATAGATTGTAGACCGCCTTGCACTTCGAGCACGTCCTCCTGTTGGACAGGCGCGCCACGATGATCTCCGGATCGATATCCAGCAGAATGACCGCGTCGAGATTTTCTCCGATGTCGCCGAGCACGAGTTCCAGCGCCTCCGCCTGCGACGTCGTGCGGGGATACCCGTCGAGTATCCAGCCGTCGTACGCCGTCTTGTTCCCGGGCTGGGAGAGCGCCTCTCTGATGAGTTCGAGCACGATGGAATCGGGCACCAGTTGTCCCGACGCCAGCGTGTCCGCGACCTGCTTGCCCAGCGGCGTTTTCCGCGCGACGGCGTCGCGGAGCAGATCGCCCGTCGAAATATGGTGCAGATTCCTTTTTTCGGCGAAACGGGATGCTTGCGTTCCCTTGCCTGAACCCGGCGCGCCTAGAATCACAAAGTTCATGTTCATGTACCTCTATCGCCGCCCTCTGAGCCTTCCGTGTTTCACGAATCCGTCGTAGTGGCGCATGAGCAGATGCGATTCGATCTGGCGCAGCGTATCGAGCATGACGCCGACCACGATCAGCAGGCCCGTGCCGCCGAAATAAAACGGAACGTTCACCCGGTACAGCAATATGTCCGGCAGGATCGCGATGAACGCCAGGAATATGGCTCCCGGGAGCGTTATTCTCGTCAGCACCCTGTCGATGAACTCGGCGGTCTTCTTTCCGGGCCGGATGCCGGGAATGAATCCGCCGGATTTTTTCATGTTTTCGGCGACATCGACCGGATTCAGCACGATCGCCGTGTAAAAATACGTGAAGAAGATGATGATCGTTGCATAGAGCAGCTGATACACAATATGCCCCGGAGAAAGAATGAGCGATATGCGCTGCATGAAATCGACGTTCTTCACGAACGCGGCGATTGTGCTCGGGAACATAATCAGCGATTGCGCAAAAATGATCGGTATGACGCCCGCGATGTTGACGCCCAGCGGGATATGGCTCGCCTGCCCGCCGTAGATCTTCCGTCCCACGACACGTTTCGCGTACTGCACGGGGATGCGCCGCTGGCCCTGGGTGATAAAAATGACCGCCGCGATGACCACGATCATGACGGCTACGATAACGGCCAGCTTGAACGGCGACATCTGTCCCAGCGCGAGGGCTCTCCAGGTGTTCAGCATATCCATGGGGTACCGGGCGATGATTCCGATCGTAATGATGAGGGAGTTGCCGTTGCCGATGCCGCGCTCGGTAATCTGCTCGCCGAGCCACATGACGAATATCGTGCCGCTCGTGAGCGTGAGCACCGTCAGGATCCGGAATCCCATGCCCGGATTCATCACCGCCGGCTCGCCGCCGGAACCGCTCAGGGATTCAAGAAAGTATGCGATGCCGATCGACTGAACCGCCGCGAGCACGACCGTCCCGTACCGTGTGTACTGCGTGATCTTTTTCCTGCCCTCTTCGCCTTCCTTCGCAAGCTTCTCGAAGTACGGAATAACCGCCTGGAAGAGCTGCAGGATAATCGACGCGCTGATGTAGGGCATGATGCCGAGGGCGAATATGGTCGCTCGCTCGAGGTTGCCGCCGGCGAACATATCGTACAGCCCCAGAATCGTTCCGCGGGCTCCCTCGAAGAAGCCGGCGAGCACGGTCGTGTCGACTCCCGGGGTCGTGATGTGCGCGCCGATGCGGTACACGAAGAGGAGGCCAATAGTGAACATGACCCTCTTCTGGAGTTCGGGAATACTGAAGATTTCCTGTAGTTTGGTAATCATGAGTTGTCAAAGAGCGCAAGCCCTCTCATCGGGCTCGTCTATTCTATCAGTGTTATGTTGCCACCGGCCTTTTCCACTATCTCCCGGGCTTTCTTGCTGCACTTGTGCACGATCACCTTCACCGGCTGATCGAGCGCTCCGTCGCCGAGCAGTTTCAGCGGGAGATCCACCTTTTTCACCAGTCCTTTGTCGAGCAGCGCGTCAAGATTGATCTCGGCTCCCGACGGAAACCGGTTGAGATCCTTGACGTTCACGATCTGGTACACCTTCTTGAACCTGTTCGTGAAGCCTCTCTTGGGGACCCTGCGCTGCAATGGCATCTGTCCGCCTTCAAACCACCTCGGTATCGAGACGCCGGAGCGGGCTTTCTGGCCCTTCTCTCCGCGCCCCGCCGTTTGCCCGTGGCCCGAACCGGGGCCGCACCCGAGGCGTTTCTTCTTCTGCCTCGATCCGGGAGCGTGTTTCAGGTCTCCGAGTCTCATGACGCATCACCCTCGATTTCCTGCACCGACACGAGGTGCCTCACCTGGTGGAGCATGCCTCTGAGTTGCGGCGTATCGTTCTTGACGAGGATTTCCTGGTGGTGATGAAACCCGATCGCCCGCATCGTCAGCTTATGCTTCATCGGCGAGCCGATCTGGCTCTTGATCTGTTTTATCTTCAGTTTTTTCTGCATGACTGTCGCTCTCTCTCAGGCCG
>JACQXT010000157.1 GCA_016208665.1 Chitinivibrionia bacterium
GAACGAATGAACACCGCCAAAGGAGAAAGGGCTTGTCGCTGTCGGCCCGGCGTTAGATGAAATCGATCGGGTAGCTTTTGAATTCCTGGTCTAAGTACGATGACGCTTGCGCAGCTTATGGTTTTCGACGGCTATCGTCTTCTTGCCTTGATCCAGTTCCGTCGACCCGGTAATCTCGACCTCTTTCCGGATCAGCCTCAACATTTCAGATCCCTTGGCTTGCTTCTGTATGAGGTATTCGTCTTCATCATGGGTCGAAATAGCCACCCCCGGGATGTTGCCGTCTCGGTCCCAGTCTGCCGGAATGATCACCCCTGTGATGGTGGTCAGGCACCTTCCTTGATTCGACGGCATGGCCGCTCCTTCTTCCCATACAGGACAGTTGCGCCTCTCACAGGATGCGCTGTTGATTTGCAACCACTGTGCCAGGCGGGCATACTCCTTTCCATTCAGGCGGTTTGCCCAGCCCGGACGCCTGTGGGGGCGTGAGGCTGGGACCTCTTGATTCCTGTTTCTCATGGCCTTGGGGGGAAGGGCCTTACGCCCGCCTGCAAGAACTGCTCGGAAAAGCATGCCTTTCTCGAAAGCGGCAGGCCGGACACGGGGGTTCTGACAACGGCTCAATGCGGCAATCCTCGTTCCGATTTTTCAGAGGATTTGAAATCTTCTTTTCGGATGCCGTGCTTCTTCATCAACTTATGCAGTTGCCTGGGAGTGATTCCTGCAGCCTCCGCAGTGGTCTTGATTCGCCCGTTGTGCAAGGTCAGGAGCTCTTTCAAGTACTGCTTCTCAATGTCCTCCGTACCTCTTCTCCTCGCCTCCGCCAAGGGTGTAGAAACATCCACGTGGACCCTGGCATGCGGTTTCGCGGAATTCAGGAGTTCCATGGGCAGGCTCTCCGGGGTGATGCTGGACGTCATCTCGAGGATGTATCCTCGTTCCATCAGATTCTCCAGCTCTCTTATGTTGCCCGGCCACGAATAGCTCATGAAGGCCTCCATGGCCTCGGGATGGATTTCATGAATCCCTTTTGCGTAAGAGTTGTTCAGTCTTTCCAGGAAGGCCTGTGTGAACAGAGGAATGTCTTCTCGCCGTTCCCGTACGGGGGGGACCTCGATTGGAAAGACGCTGAGGCGGTAGTAAAGATCGCTTCGGAAGGCGCCGGCCTGAATCATCTCCCCGATATCGATGTTGGTCGCTGCGATGACGCGGACGTCGACTTCGATGGATTGCTCGCCTCCGACTCGATGGAAGGTTCTGTCCTGCAAGACCCTCAACAGCCGAACCTGTGCGGGAGGCGTGATGGTTCCGATTTCATCGAGGAAGATCGTCCCTTCATGTGCGATTTCGAACCTACCCAGCTTCCTTCTGTGAGCCCCCGTAAAGGCGCCTTTCTCGTGGCCGAAGAGCTCGCTCTCCAGAAGCGTGTCCGGAATCGCACCGCAATGGACCGGGATGAATTGTTTGTCTCCTCGGCGGCTGTTTCGATGAATCAGCCTTGCCAGGACGTCCTTGCCCGTGCCCGTCTCTCCGTAGAGCAATACCGTGCTGCGGGTCTCGGCCACAGAACGTATCTTCTCGAAGACCTTCTGCATGACGGGGCTGCGGGTTTGCGCTATCTCGAAGGAGTCGCTTTTCCACACCATGCTCCGAAGATAATGCAGCTCCGACTCCATGCGTTGGGATTCATAGAGGCTTTGCGCAACGTAGGCAACCTCCTCGGGATTGATCGGATAGGCCAGATAATTGTTCGCCCCTGCTTTCACCGTCATCACGGCCTCCCGGATCTTCTCCTGAGGGGACATGACGATGATTTGGGATGTGGGATAGGCCATGTGGAAGGGATGTAGGACTATGCTGCACTCCTTTACGGAGAGCGTGGCCCCAAGGAGTCCCACATCAATGAACAAGAACTCGTACCGTCTTCTGCGAAACAGCTCCAGGCATTTCTCTTTGTCTGAAACCACCTCGACGGTATGCTCCGAGCCGAAGCATTCCTGAACGGCGCTGCATGCCCCCTGGTTGGTGGAGGCGATGAGAATGTAACTCACTTCAGCCTCTCGATTTGCGATGTCCGCCTGCACCGGGATTCCATATCGAATCACCCGGATCGATAACATGGATCCTCACCGTCTGTCCCAAGAGAAGGCGCAAAGGACGGGCGGATCGGAATCCGCCTGCGAATTCTAGCATGAACCAGACCAACAAGCATGTGTCGGCAATACGGAGGAACAAGCGAGGTTCAGGAGGTCTGCCAAGACAGTCATAACTAACTGAATTCTATTGAGTTTTCATCGAACAAGGAGGATATGGGCAACGTTCCGCCAAGTCATGAGTTGCCGAGGGGGGGCAAGAGGACCTGGTTTCTCCCGTGTCCTTTGTGCTTACAGAAGAACAGGAACCTGTAGATCCTGTTCTATTCGAACAGGAACTTCAGGTTCCTTTCTGTTGGTTTCATTCGGATTGCGAGGCCTTACTTAAGAAGACTGTTTTGTTGCACGAAGGCCTGCCCCACGGGCTCTGTTCCAACGTGCAGGCCTGTCACCTCCAGGGCGTTTGTCAAAACAACGAGGCGTTCGGCTCTGCGGTGCGGATCGTTGGTTTGACCCTGGCCGGTTCCCGGAAGGGGATCGCCGTGCAGAGTGCAGAGGATCGGTTCCGGTCGGTTCGCAGAGCCTCCATTTGACGCTCGATCTGCGCCGGTTGGCACAGGTATTGCTCAGGGCTCCGAGGTCAAATGAGTGCAGTGGGTTTGAGGAATTCCTGTATTCCGATGTTTCCCTGGAAATGGGGACCTTGCCCGTTGCAGCAATTTCACACATCTGCTAGAAAGACCTTTGGCCTGTAGACGATTCGGGAAACGAGGGGCGTATGGCCAGATTTGCAGAGGCAGTCCTTCGGTGCCAGGGAGGTCCGGAACGGATGAAGACGCGATGTGGCTTGGTGACTGTCGTGTTTGCCACGCTCCTTTGCCCTTTGACAGGTGAAGCCCAAGACAAGGACATTGTCGGTCGCGTGGAGAATGCCAGGATCTATCCCGGCGATTTGTTGCTCCGGGCCAAGCTTGACTCCGGCGCCAAGCACTGCTCCCTGAATGCCCCCCAATTGACCAAGTTTCTGAAGAACGGGGAAAGATGGGTTCGATTCAAGGTGACAAACCATCGCGGTGAAGAAACCACAATCGAGCGCAAGATCGTTCGTCAGGCCAAGATCAAGCAGCAGGGCCAGCCTTTGGTGCAACGGCCGGTGATCATGCTGGGGATTTGTGTGGGAAGGCAAGCCCCAGCGTGTGTTGGAGCCCCGATGCCTTGAGCCGGTTGCACCTGTATTTCTTGTGTCTGTCGCTCACAGTTGCGGGTTTGGGCCTGTTCCTGTACAAGGCCCTGATCCTTCGGTTTCCTATGGCCCCGGAGGCGGAAGAATCGATATGGCAGGTGGAAGCCCGTGTAACCTTTACGGTAAAGGGGAAATCCACAAAAGTCCATCTGTTCCTGCCCGGAAGCACCCAGCATTTCTCCGTCGTGAATGAAAGCTTCATATCCCGTGGGTACGGCCTGACCACCAAGCAACGGGGGGCGAACCGTCAAGCCGCATGGTCTACGCGCAAAGCGAGAGGCCGCCAAACGCTCTACTATCGATCCGTGGTTCGGCGTGTCGAGACAAAGGAGTGGCTCGAGACGGAAAAGGAGCCGAAGATTGTCGACCCGGAATTCCAGGGTTCATTGCTGGAGGCAACCGAATCGCTGATTCTGGACATCGGGGAGCAGTCCGCCGATCTTGACAGCTTTGTGTCCGAGCTTTTGCAGCGTCTCAGGGCGGAACCCCCGGAAGAAAATGTCCGTCTCTTGCTGGGTAGGGACCCGAAGCCGGAAGAAAGGATAGAGACCGCTGTTCGTGTCCTTGCCCAGGCGAGGGTGCCTGCACGATCGGTGCACGGAATTCTTCTGGAAGCCGACAACCGCAACGCCCCTCTCCGCCACTGGCTGGAAGTCTATGACAGAGGAGAATGGCGGGCGTACAGTCTTGCCACGAATGGCGACGGGATTCCCGAGGACTGGCTTGCCTGGTGGAGGGGACCGGATCCTCTGGGAGAGGTGCAGGGAGGCCAACAGCTCCATCTGGCATTGTCCGTGGTGGTCAACCAGGAAGAAGCGATACGCTCGGCCATTGAACGTACCCGGTTTCAAAACCCGACGCTTCTCGAGTTTTCC
>JACQXT010000160.1 GCA_016208665.1 Chitinivibrionia bacterium
CGCCTTCATGAGCTGCGCATCGTAGCCGCGCGCGACCTCCGCAGGATCGAGATCGACGACGATGTCGGGATGCACGCCCTCGTTCTCGACGATCCATTTGCCGGCCGGATCGTAGATCCGATAATCGGGCGCCGACATGCCGCCGCCGTCGATGAGCGGAATCCACATTGATACGCCGACGCGGCCTCCCCATGTGCGCGTGCCGATGACGGGTCCCATCTTGAGCATCTGGAACTCCATCGGAAGCATGTCGCCGCCGCTGCCGGCCTGGCGGTTCGTGAGGCACGCCATGTGCGCGGTCGTCGTGACCGCGGGATTCGTCTGGTCGTGCGAGTACCGGCGCGTCCAGTAGGTGACGACCCCCCTGTTGAGCCGCTCGAGGAAAATGTACGGATCGAGGCCGCCGCCGTTGAAACGTCCGTCGATGATCAGGCCCTTTTTCCTCGTTTGCGAATAGAAGTACTTGGGAAATTCCCGCGCGGATCCGAGATACGTGTCCGGCAGGTGAATGTAGCCGATGTCGCCGTTCGATTCCTTCTCCGCGATCATGCGGTTGTGCTCGACCCAGTCGAGATATCGCAGCGTGAAGTCGGAACTGATCGGTTCGACCGCGAACTCCCGCGCCTTCGCGCGATCGGAGGTCTTGCCCACCAGCAGCTTCACCTGTGTGCCGGCCAGGTCCTGGAAGTAGCTATACACGTTCTTGTCGGCGGTTACATCGGCGCCGTTGACGGTGAACAGGTAATCGCTCTCTTAGACATCGATGCCCGGCCGCAGGAGGGGCGGAATAGCCTCATCGGTCCAATCAGGCACCCGGAGGATATTGGAGAAGCGGTAGCGGTTGCTCGTTTCGTCAACCTCCCAATCGGCTCCGAGCATTCCGACATTCACGTTTTCCGCCTCGCGGCGAATGTCGCCGCCGAACACGTAGGTGTGGGACGTGTTCAGTTCGCCGATGAGCTCTCCGACGATATACACCACGTCCTGGCGGCACGATGCATACGGCATCAATCTGCCGTACTTCTCCTTTATGGCGTTCCAGTCGATGCCGTGCATGTTCGGCTCGTAGTAATAATCACGCTCCATCCGCCACGCCTCGTTGAAGATCTGCAGCCATTCGGCCTGGGGATCGAGCACCATCTCGAGATTGGAGAGGTCGAGCTCGCTTCCATCCGAATTGCTCGCGGTTGCGTCGATGATGCCCACGGCATCGCCTTTTGCATAGACGATCTTGGTTCCGTCCGCCGAAAGTTTGTAACCGTCGATCGCCTTGATCACGAGCTCTTCCTTCCGGTCTTCGAAGGAGAAGCGATAGAGATCCATCGGGCCGGGATTGCGGAATTCAAACCTGTTGAAGTCGCCTTCATCTTTGTTGAGATAGAATATCCCTTTGTCGTTGGCTGCAAGCTCGCGGTAGTTGCCGCGGGAGAGCGGCAGGTGCTCGATTCGCTCGGCGATCCCGTCGAAGTCGATCGATACCGCAACGCGATCTTTCTTGTCCTTGCCGGCGGTTTCGTCCTTCGCGCCCGCTGCGGCATCCTCGCCGATCGTCTCCTCGTCGCTCTTCGGCGGCAGGAGCGGCTCGCCGTCCTTGGCCAGCGTCACGCAGTAGATGCCGGCGATCTTTTTATATACCATTTCCCACTCGAAATCGCAGAAAACCGGATCGAACCGGCGGTTCGAGATGAAGAAGAGATGCTTGCCGTCGCGCGAGAATACGGGGCCGAGATCGTTGAAGATGCCGCCGCTCACGCAGCGCGACGTTCCGTGTTCGAGAGAATAGACGTATATCTGATAGACCAGATCGGCGCCCATTTTCGAGTAAGCCAGATACCGGCTGTCGGGCGACCAGGCGAAGTCGCTGATGGGTTTCAAGTCGATCGAAACGTCCACATCCTCGTATTCGGCCTTGTCCACCGCGGTGATGGTTTTCGTTTCGACATTCAGGTAGTAACACCGGAGCGTCTGGTCGGCGAAGGCGATTCTCTTGCCGTCGGGCGACCATGTGAGCGCATGGCGGTAACCGTCTTTGTGGCGGGTGAGCCGCACCGCTTGCTCGTTCCCCTCAGGATCGACAAGATAGATCTCGTATTCTCCGCTCTTGTCCGAGAGATAGGCGATGGTTGAGCCGTCCGGCGACCATACCGCGTCCTTTTCCCGCGCGCCGGAGTCTTTGGTGAGGTTGCGCGTCGGACCGTCCTTCTCGGGAACCGTGAATACCTCCCCGCGCGCCACGACGAGCGCCCGTTTTCCGGAGGGAGAGCAGTCGATGCCGGTGATGAACTCTTTCACGTTTGTGCGGTACGGGCGAGCCTCGGGGGCGTCGCTCCGGATGTCCACCGGCACCTGTTTGTATTCGCCCGTCGCCGTGTCGAGGAGCCAGAGCGAGCCCCCCAGTTCGTACACGATTTCGCTCCCGCCCATACTGGGGCGGCGGACGTCGTATTCCGTGTGCTTCGTGATTTGTCTGACCGCTTCGGTCTTCGTGTCGTACTCATAGATATTCAATACGCGGTCGCGGTCGGAGCTGAAATAAATCTTGTCGCCGATCCACATCGGCACCCGGTCGGTGCCGTCGAAATCCGTTATCTGCTTGTCTTTCTGCGAGGCGAAATCATAGAGATAGATATCCTGCGCAAGGCCGCCCTTGTACCGTTTCCATGTTCTGAATTCCCGCGAGACTCGATTGTACGCGATGTGCGTTCCGTCCGGAGAATAGCTGCCCTGACACGCCTCGTGGAGCGGCAGTTCCTCGAGGCCGGTTCCGTCGGGAGAAATAAGAAACAGGCGGGTGAACCGGTTGAAGCTCTTTCTGCCCGACGAAAAGAGAATCTTGTTCTTCGAGGGATGCCAGCCGACGACCTCGTCGTATCCCGGATGCCAGGTCACGCGCGTGATATTCCCGCCGTATGCATCCATGACATACACGTCGGAATTGCCGTCATACTCGCCGGTAAAGGCGATCAGAGATCCGTCGGGCGAGAATTTGGGAAAGCGTTCCTCGCCGTCGTTCACGGTGAGCCGCGCCGCAATGCCTCCGTCCGCCGGGACGGACCAGATATCCTCGCCGTATACGAACACGATCGTATTCCCGTGCACGTCGGGGAACCGCATGAGCGGCCGTTTCGCTTCGGTCGAGGCGCTCAGGCCGATCGCGCATGCGCACAGTGCGGCCAGCGCAAGTGCGATCGAAGCGGCCGTACGCAGCGCGAGCCTTCGCGAACGCGAATGGAGCGTATCCATCTGGAAACTCCTTTTGTTGAAGAAACGCACGTATGGGCGATCCGCCGCATCCGCCGGGCCGATCGTCCATCGGTCAAAAGACGATAGTGGACGCAGGAATACCGCCCCCTGGAGTCACACATTGCCGTACGTTCCCGCCGCCGGGATTGTTGCAGGGGCCGCCGTGCTCTCTCTCGGCCGGCGGCCTTCGGGATGCCGAGTGCGGGCTTGCTATTTCAGAAACAGATCTTTCAACGCCTGGATCGTGGCATCCCTGCCGATCCTGGCGATGGCGTCCGTGAGCTTGATTTCTTTCGGGCAAATCCTGACGCAATTCTGCGCGTTCCCGCAGTCCGTGATTCCTCCGGGGCCCATGAGCGCGTGGAGCCGCTCCTCCTTATAATACTTCCCCGTCGGATGGTTGCTGAAGAGCCACGCCTGCCCGACCGGCGCCGGGCCGATGAACTGCGACCGCGTATTGACCTGCGGGCATACCTCCATGCAGCATCCGCACGTCATGCACCGCGAGAAATCATAGTTCTTTTCCCAGTCTTTCGGGCTGATGCGCGGCGCGTGGACATGGATATCGTACCCTCCGTCGATATCGATCCAGCCGCGGACCTTGCGAAGCGCGTCGAACATGGGCTGGCGATCCACCATGAGATCGCGAACAACGCGAAACTTCGTCATCGGCCGGAGTACGATCGGCTGCGCGAGCGTATCGACGAGGGTCGAGCATGCCTGGCGCACCTTGCCGTTGATGATCATGGTGCAGGCGCCGCATACTTCCTCCATGCACCCGACCTCGTAGACGACGGGGGCCACGCGTTCGCCCTTCACGTTGACGGGGTGTTCCCGCAGCGCCATCAACACCGAAATCACGTTGTGCTGCGGGCGGTAGGGAATCTTGAATTCATCCCAGTACGGCCCGGAATCGGGACCGTCCTGGCGTTGTATCTTGAGGTGGATTTCCTGCATGTCGTTCCTCCTGGCCTATCGGTAATCCCGCGGTTCCTCGACCGGCAGGACGCTCGTGTCCACATCTTCGTAGCTGATCTTCGGGCCTTCCGGCGTGTGGTCGGCAAGCGTCGTCTTCAACCACTTTGTGTTGTTCTCTTTCCACTTGGCGCGGTATGCCTCGAACTCCGGATCGCCCGCGAACTTCCCTTCCGGGATCGGCAGGTCCTCGCCGAGAACGATCATAT
Organism: Chitinivibrionia bacterium; assembly: GCA_016208665.1. Lineage (GTDB taxonomy): Bacteria > Krumholzibacteriota > Krumholzibacteriia > WVZY01 > WVZY01 > JACQXT01. Next base: position 4,428 of record JACQXT010000160.1, read on the forward strand.
CCTGGACCTGGCGGGCATAGCTCAGCGACGCGTTCGACCAGCCGTGCCGGTCGTCCAGGCACATACGCGAGGCGCGCTCCTTCAGCTCTTTCAGCTTCTCGAGCGCCTCGTCCAGCTGCTTGTTGGTTCTGATGATCGAGACCTTGTCGCGCATCATGTCGCCCAATTCCTTGTGAAGGAGGAATGGATTTTCGCCCTTCGAACATGACATGATCTGCTTGTTGATGCTCTCCTGGCGCTTCTTCTCATTGCCGTAGAGATCCTCGGGCGCCGTATCCACGCTCTCCTTGAGACCCTTCACGTACGCGGCGACGCTCTCTCCGACGACGCGGCCGCTGTACGACGCGGAGAGAAGCGAGTTCGCGCCCAGGCGGTTTGCCCCGTGGTACGTCCCGTCGGCCTCTCCGCACGAGAAGAGGCCCGGCACGCTGGTCTGATGGTTCCGAGGGCTCGGCTGTTTGAGCGCGCCGGTGGTTTCGTTCTTCTCCCAGTCCACCCAGATGCCTCCCATGCTGTAATGGACGGCGGGGAATATCTTCATCGGCACCTTGGTCGGATCGTCCCCGGCGAATTTCTCGTATATCTCCAGGATGCCGCCGAGGCGCCGGCGCAGGAATTCCTCGCTCAGATGCGTAAGATCGAGATAGACGAGATCCTTCCCGCCGATGCCCATTCCCATGTCCCGAACCACCTTCCAGATCGCTCGGGCCGCAACGTCGCGCGGCACGGTATTGCCGTAGGCGGGATACCATTCCTCGAGGAAATACCAGCGCTGGTCGTCGGGGATCGTGAGCGGGTTGCTGGTGTCGCCCTGCTTGCGCGGCACCCAGATGCGTCCGCCCTCGCCGCGGGCCGCCTCGCTCATGAGCCTGTTCTTGTCGTCCCCGGGCATGCCCGTGGGATGGAACTGAATGAACTCTCCGTTCATGAATGCGGCGCCCTGCTGGTAGGCGCGGCTCGCGGCCGCTCCCGTGCAGCTGGCGGAGTTAGTTGACTTGCCGTAGATGAGCCCGAGGCCGCCCGTTGCGATGACCACGGCGTCGGCCCGGAACGCTTCCACCTCCATGGTCCTGAGGTTGAGCGCGGTGATGCCCTTGCACCGGCCCTGGCCGTCCTTCACGAGGCTCAAGAACTCCCAGAACTCGTACTTCTTGACCAGGCCGCGTTCCTCGTGGGCGCGCACCTGCTCGTCGCACGTGTAGAGCAGCTGCTGGCCCGTCGTCGCTCCCGCGAAACACGTGCGCTTGTTCTTCACTCCGCCGAACAGCCGCAAATCCATGACCCCTTCCGGCGTCCGGCTCCATGTGACTCCCATCCGGTCGAACGTGCGTATCAAGCCCGGCGCGTCTTCGCACATCGCCTTGACGGGCGGCTGGTTTGCGAGGTACGCGCCGCCTTTGATCGTATCGACGACATGCTGCCAGACGGAATCATGCTGGCCCTTCGTATCGAGGCAGGCGTTGATCCCTCCCTGCGCGCAGGCGGAGTGGCTGCGTTTCACCTGGAAGAGCGAAAACAGCATCACCTGATTGCCCGCTTCGGCGATCCTCATCGTGGCCCACAAGCCGCCGAGGCCGCCGCCTATGACGATTATTTTCGGTTTCTTTATTGCCATTGCGTGGTTCCTTTCCGGAAGCTCATACACCCGCAGCAAGAAGTCCACGAAGCGCCTGTGCGCTCAAAGCAACGAGCACAAGGCCGATGAAAACACATACCCATGATGAAATTCTCTGGGAACGGGGACCGATCGTAATTCCCCATGTGATGAGCGCGAGCCAGACGCCGTTCGAGAAATGGACGATGGCGAGCAGCACGCCGATGATATACCACGCGAGAATCAACGGATTCTGCAGATCCTTCGCGAGGTGTTCGAAGAGCGTCGCCTTGGTCACCGAATCGCCCATGAGAACCTCGAGACGCGTTCCCCAGACGTGCGTGATAATGAAAACGAACACGACGGCGCCGCTCACCCGCTGCAGAAGATACATCCAGTTCCGGGCATACCCGTATCTGGCAACGTTGCTCTGCCCGAAATACCAGATGACGAGTCCGTAGATTGCATGGAACAGAATCGGGATGGCGATGAAGAAGATCTCCATCAGCTCGATGTACGGCATTTCGCCGATCTTGTTCACCACGTGTTCGGTGAAATACTCCGGCCCTTTGGTGGTCAGCGAGTTCTCGAACAAGTGGAAACAGAGGAAGAAACCGATCGGTACGATGCCGAGGAGGCTGTGGAGCTTTCTCCAAACGAAGTGCTTATCCAGCGCGGTAGAACTCATCTATATCTCCTTTGCCTCGATAGGGACGAAACAGACGAAACCTTTTTGGATCTTGATCCCGTACGGGGATTGGATACGCCGCAGGTTGGAGACTGCTTTAGCCCGTGAGAATACTCCAGGCGCCCCCGCAGAACAAGTGAAAATATGGCGCCGTTCGCTCATGCCTTTTCCGCTTGCAAACACCCGCGCGATCTGCAACTCTCGGTGAAACCGGATTCTTTTTTCGCCGCCTTCCCCGCCCGTCGAATGCGGTGGTGCCATGCCGAATATTCTACGTGCCCTCATAGCCGTCCTCTTCCTGGGGGCCGGCGACGCCTCCGCCGCCCCGGAGCGCGCGGCTTTCGTCGATCCGTTCATCGGCACCGGCGGACACGGACACACATACCCCGGCGCAAGCCTGCCGTTCGGCATGGTGCAACTGAGCCCCGACACCCGTCTCGCCGGGTGGGACGGATGTTCCGGATACCATTACTCCGATTCTACGCTCTACGGCTTCAGCCACACGCACCTCAGCGGCACCGGCTGTCCCGATTACTGCGACATACTCCTGATGCCGACCTCGGGCGAGGCGCGGCTCGCGCCCGGCGACGCTTCGATCCCGGGATCGGGATACCGCTCGCGCTTCCGCCACGCCACGGAACGGGCGAAGCCCGGTTACTACGGCGTGCACCTGGACGATTACGACATCGACGTCGAACTGACCGTTTCACGGAGGGCGGGATTCCACCGGTACCGTTTCCGGAGGGCCGAACAGGCGAACGTGATCATCGATCTTGCGCACCGGGACCCCGTGATCGATTCATCCATACGGTTTGCGGGCGACGCCGAGATCGAGGGGCACCGGATCTCGAGGGCGTGGGCGCGGGAGCAGCACGTGTACTTCGTCGCCCGATTCTCCCGGCCGTTCGACCGGCGCGGAATTGCGCTCGGCTCGCAGGCGCCTGTCGATCTCGAGCGGGCGTCCGGAGACTCGGTGAGGGCGTTCGTGTCCTTCAACGGGGCGCCGGACGAGGTGCTGGTCAAAGTCGGCCTGTCGGCGGTGAGTATCGACGGAGCCCGAAAGAATCTCGAATCGGAGATTCCCGGATGGGACTTCGATGCGGTCAGGAAAGACGCCGGCCGCATATG
>JACQXT010000161.1:0-9207 GCA_016208665.1 Chitinivibrionia bacterium
CGCTGGGTGCGATGGTGCAGGGATGCCAGCGATTCGATCCCGCAGTCTCCATCAGGGGAGTCGTCCTCAACCGCATAGCCGGATCCAGGCACGAAACGATTCTGCGGGACGTCATTGCCGATTACTGCGGCATCCCCGTCCTGGGAGCGATTCCTCGGCTTCCCGCGTCTCATTTCCCCGAACGCCATCTCGGCCTGGTGCCGCCCGAAGAGCACGGCACGGTGGATGAGGCGGTTGCGACCGCCGCCGCCGCCGCCGAACGCTATCTCAACCTGGATGAAATCGCGGGCATCGCCCGGTCGGCGGCGCCGCTCGATGTCTCGGATGCCGGCGGCGTCCGGCCGTCAGGCGGAGATGCTCCCGGCGCGCCGTCTCCCCGCGTCCGCATCGGCGTCTTTCGCGACGAAGCGTTTTCATTTTACTATCCGGAGAATCTCGAAGCGCTCGAGCGGGCGGGCGCCGAACTGATCGTATCGTCCCCCCTTCGCGACACGCACATTCCCGAGGTGGATGCAATCTACATCGGCGGCGGATTCCCGGAGACGTTCGCCGAGGCGCTCGCGGCCAATGTCCCGTTCCGCCGCGCCGTCGCGGCGGCGGTCGAGGCCGGCATGCCGGTGTATGCCGAGTGCGCCGGCGCGATGTATCTGGGAGAGAAATTGGTTGTCGGCGGCGAGAGTTACCCCATGGCGGGCGCGCTTCCGGTCGTGTTCGGCTTCGAGAAGCGGCCGCAGGGACACGGCTACGCCGCCGTCGAGGCGGTTGCGCCCAATCCGTTTTTTCGGCTTGGGGCGCGCATCCGCGGGCACGAGCTTCACTATTCGCGCGTGCTCGCTATGGACGAGCGGAGCGTATCGTTCGCGTTCAAGATTCTTCGGGGGCAGGGGGTGGACGGGAAGAGCGACGGCATCTGCCGCAAGAACACGCTGGCCTCGTATTGCCATATCCACGCGCTCGGCACGAGAGGCTGGGCGGCATCCATGGTGGAAGCGGGGGAATCCTACAAGCGCACTGCGGGACGGACATGATGCGCGCCGGCGCGGGCTTTCCGCCCGCGCCGCACTCGTGCGCGATCATGATATTCGAAAGAAATATTCCGACTACACGCAGCCGGTCGGTTTCGGAAGGCCCGCCACTTTGCAGGCTCCCTTCGCCGGGCCGCTCGGGAAGAGCTCGTAGATTCTCTTCAGTGGGAAGCCGGTCTGCTTGCACAGCTTTCTGATCATAGGGGCCATGTTGAACTCGAGATAGTACTCGCGGAGGTAGTTTACGACTTTCCAGTGTTCCTCTGTCAGGTCCGAAACGCCCTCGGTTTCCGCGAGCGATTTTGCCACCGCTTGATCCCACGCATCGGGATCCTGAATGAAACCGTCCTCATCAATATCGAGCTGTTTGCCGCCAAGAGTGACCAATGCCATTGCCTGTCTCCTTATGTTCTTCGCGCCTGTGCGCACCCGTCTATGAAACGCGCCCTCCGCGTGTGACTGAAGCCGTGCCGGGAGGGCCCGCCGAAGACCGCGATACCGCTACCGAACACCCCGGGGGGTGCGTGTACCGGTGCGGTCGCTCTGCTCGTTAATATCGTTGATATTTTAACAAAAAAAATTATTCTGTCAAGCCCCCGATTAGAAGTCGTCGAGCAAGCGGCCTGGCCGCCGTGTTCGCCAGAGAGAGGCAACCAGGCTGTAACTGTTTATAATATAATCAGTTAAAGCATATCCCGTCCTGGGCGGATAATGCCCGTGAGGTGGGTCCGAAAATGTCTAAAATAGCAAAAAACCGTTAAAAAATTGCGTTAAGGACTTGACGACAACCACTGCATGGTCTATGATGATGCTCCTGTCCCGGATGTGGGAGAATGAGGGAAAAGGCAACATGGATGATCGGGCTCCTATACCCATTCCAGTCATACGGCGGTTATCGCACTACCTCCAGCATGTTCGCGTGCAGATAGAACTCGGGAGGGAATGGATATCCTCGCTTGAACTCGCCGAAGCCCTTGAAGTGACCAGCTCGACGGTCCGCCAGGATCTATCGTGGCTCGACATCAGCGGCACTGCGAAACGCGGTTACAAAACCGTGGATCTCGAAGCATCCATTCTCCAGCTGATCGGGAAGGATCGGGCCAGCAACATTGTCATCGTAGGCGCCGGTAATCTGGGCCGGGCGCTGTCGCAACACGAGGAGTTCAGCCGGCAGGGATTTGTCATCATCGGATTGTTCGATTCGAGCAATCGGGTCATCGGCAAGAAAGTCGGCAAGCTCGTCGTGCAAAGCGTTGATGATCTTCCACAGGTGGTGCAGGAGAAAAACATCGAGATCGGTGTCATCTCCGTGCCCGCCAAAGCGGCCCAGGCGGTAGCCGATCAATTAGTGTCCGCCGGCGTGCAGGGACTCTTGAACATGTCATGCGCGCACGTGCGGGCGCCAAACGGTGTTTCAGTCGTTGAAGCACGTATGTTTTCAAGCCTGAGTCTGCTCTCCTACGCGATCAAAGCGAGGAAGGCGCACGGCAGTGAAAAAGGAAGGTGACCATGCCAAGTTTCGTGATCAAGGACAAGTGTGACGGGTGCAAGGCCCTCGATAAGACAGCCTGCCAGCACATTTGCCCGAATGACCTGATGGTGCTCGATAAGAACACCATGAAAGCGTTCAACCAGGATCCGTCGATGTGTTGGGAATGCTACAGCTGCGTGAAAATCTGCCCGACACAGGCAATCGAAGTGCGCGGCTACGCGGACTTCGTGCCCATGGGCGCGAGCGTCACGGCGATGAGAAGCTCCGAAGACATTCTGTGGACCGTGCAGTTCCGCAACAAGGAGATCAAGCCGAAACGCTTCAAGTTCCCCATCCGCAGAGGCGTGGCCGAAGGCCAGGCGAAGGCGTTTGACCATTATCCGACGGGCGACGACGATCTGAAGAGCCCGACGTTGATGAGCGAGCCGGCCGGCTTGAATACCGAACGGGGTAAGGTCAAGTTCGACAAGGTTCCGACACTCGGGAAGTAAGACGCGAGCACGGTATCGGAATAGTTGTCTCATTCAGAGGAACTTCTAAGGAGAGGTACTACAATGGCAGATTTCGAAGTCAAAACAGTTGAGACGGATCTGCTGATCTGCGGCGGCGGCATGGCTGCTTGCGGCGCGGCGGTGGAAGCGTCTTACTGGGCCAAGAAAAAAGGATTGAAGGTAGCGCTGGTCGACAAGGCGGCCATGGACCGCTCGGGCGCGGTTGCGATGGGTCTCTCGGCCATCAACCAGTATGTGGATCTCAACAGCGGAAACAACACGCTGCAGGACTACATGGATTACGTACGGAACGACCTGATGGGCATCACGCGCGAAGACGTCGTTGCCAATATCGCCCGCCACGTGGACTCGACGGTGCACCTGTTCGAGAAATGGGGCCTCCCGATCTGGAAAGACCAGGACGGCAACTACGTGCACGAGGGCCGCTGGCAGCTCATGATCAACGGCGAGTCGTACAAGGTAATCGTCGCCGAAGCCGCGAAAAACGCTCTCGCGGCTGCGAACGCGCAGATCTTCGAGCGCGTCTTCATCACGCACCCGATCGTAAAAGACGGCAAGTGCATGGGCGCGGTCGGATTCAACGTAAGAGAAAACAAGGTATACGTGTTCAAGGCCAAGGCGACCCTGGTCGCCATGGGCGGCGCCGTTCACGTGTTCAAACCGCGTTCGACCGGCGAAGGATTCGGCCGTTCGTGGTATCCGCCGTTCAACTCCGGCGCGAGCGCGTTCTTCACCATCTACGGCGGCGCAGAAATGACCTGCCAGGAAGTCCGGTTCATACCGGTCCGTTTCAAGGACGCATACGGCCCCGTCGGCGCGTGGTTCCTCCTGTTCAAGTCGGTTGCGACCAACGCACGGAACGAGAACTACATGCAGACCAACGCGGCGGAGCTGGAAAAATGGGTTCCGTACGGCAAGGTCAAGCCGGTGCCCGCGAACCTGCGCAACTGGCTCATGATGCTCGACGTGATGGACGGCAAGAGCCCGATCTACATGCAGACCGCGGACGCGATCAAGAAGATCGCCGACCAGGCTCCGGACGAGAAGGCCGCCAAGAAGAAACTGAAAGAGCTCGAAGCCGAGGCGTGGGAAGACTTCCTCGACATGACGATTTCCCAGGCCATCCTGTGGGCCGCGACGAACGTCGAGCCCGAGGTGAAGGCATCCGAGATCATGGCGTGCGATCCGTACTTCATCGGTTCGCACTCGGGCGCTTCGGGCGCGTGGGTTTCCGGGCCTGAGGATCTCCAGAACAGCGACACCAAGGGCGAGTACTTCTGGGGTTACCCCAACATGACGACCGTCCAGGGAATGTTCGCGGCGGGAGACGCCTCGGGAGCCTCGAGCCACAAGTTCTCCTCCGGTTCGCATGCCGAGGGCAGAATCGCCGCCAAAGCGGCGATCTCCTACATCGTGGACCACAACGAGGCGCCGAAGGTCGATCAGGCTCAGGTGGACGCCCTGAAGGCGGCCGTCCTGAAACCGATCGAAACGTTCGAGAAGTTCAAAGACGCGACCACCGATCCGGAGGTCAACCCGAACTACATCCGTGCGAAACAGTACATGTATCGTCTGCAGAAGATCATGGACGAGTACGCCGGAGGCGTTTCGAGCCAGTTCAAGACCAGCGACAGGCTTCTGGAGAAAGGTCTCGAGCTGTTGGCCTTCCTGAAGGAAGACGCGGAAAATCTGGCCGCAGGGAACCTGCATGAACTGATGCGCGCCTGGGAAAGCGTCCATCGCACGTTCCAGGCCGAGGCCCATATGCGCTCCATCCTCTTCCGCGAGGAAACGCGCTGGCCGGGCTACTACTTCCGGGCCGACAAGCCGAGCATGGACAACAAAAACTGGCTTGCCTTCTGCAACTGCGTGTACAACAAAGACACGAATGAGTGGAAGATGATGAAAAAGCCCGTGAAGTACCTGTCGAAGTTGTAAGAACTCGCGAGTACGTGGGGAATTCCGGGCGCCGCTCGAAGGCGCCCGGATTCCCGGCTCTCACCGCCTTTTGATCTTCCGTGTCCGCGAAAGGCGCTTTATCGTATGCCGTTGCGGTTTGACCGGCTCCCTGTCCGGTCCGCAGAGCCGCTCGTGCAATCAAGGAATTCGATGGCCGATATCCCGAAAACCTGTCCGCGGTGCGGTTCCCGCCTTAAGAAATGGCTCGTTCCCGAAGAAGCGACGTGGGAAGAGGAGTACTTCTACGTTTGTTTCAACGACGATTGCCCCTACTACCGGAACGGCTGGACCTGGATGAGGAGTCAGTTCAATCAGGAGGCGTCCTACCGGTACGCGATCAATCCTACCACGGGAACCTGTTTGCCGCTTCCCGTGTGGTCCGACTCCGCGACGCGGGAAATGATCGTGGAGGACGAAGAAGGAGGCGACGCATGAGCGGCGGCGGAAGCAACGGCACCGGAGGCGCGGAACGCCCGATATACGGCACAAATTCGCGCGACATGCTGCAGGAAAAGATATTGAAGGAATACCCCCGGCTCGGGCCGGACGACCGGTTCACGTTCGCCTGCCATCCGGGTGTTTCGTGCTACAACAAGTGCTGCGGCGACGTGAACATCTTCCTGATGCCCTACGACGTGCTTCGCATGAAGAAACGCCTCGGGATGGCGTCGGGCGATTTCCTCGAGAAATACGTCCTCCTGCCCGTCCAGAAGGACATGAAGACCCCCGTCGTCATGCTGCGCATGAACGACGACGAGGCGAAATCGTGTCCCTTCCTCGCGCCCGGCGGGTGCGGCATCTACTCGGACCGGCCCTGGCCCTGCCGGATGTATCCGTTGGGGCTGGCCGCACAAAAGGACACGCCGGACGGATGGCGCGGCGAGCGGTTCTATTTTCTTCTGCAGGAGGATGTGTGCAAGGGGTTCGGCGAGGCGAAGGAATGGACGGTTCGCGAGTGGCTGGACAACCAGGGAATCGACGAGTACGACGAGTGGGGAGAGGCATTCAAGGAATTAACGCTTCACAAATTTTTCGAAGACGGCGGCATCCTTTCCCCGCAAAAAATGCACATGTTTTACACGGCGTGCTACGACGTTGACGCATTCCGGCGTTTCGTGTTCGAGAGCACGCTCTTCAAGCGGTACGAAGTGGACGAGGATTTTATCGATGAGATGCGCTACAGCGAGGAAGCCCTTCTGCGATTTGCATTCCTGTGGCTTCGATTCAGCCTGTTCGGGGAGAAAACGGTGAAGGCGAAAGAAGGCGTGCTGGAAGCGTACAAAGGGACTCTCGACAAGAAGAAGATATTCGGCGCTCAGAAGACCGGGGATCCTGAAGAGGAGAAACAATGAGTGGAAACGGCACGAAGGGCACCATCCTCGTAGTCGGCGGCGGCATCAGCGGCATAACCGCGGCCGTCGAAGCTTCAGAAGCCGGCTGCGAAGTCGTCCTCGTAGAGAAGAATCCGTATGTGGGCGGCCGGGTCGCCCAGATGTACCAGTATTTTCCCAAGCTCTGTCCTCCGGCGTGCGGGATGGAAATCAACTATCGCCGCCTGCGGACGAGCGGACTCATTCGAACGGTGACGATGGCCGAAGTGGCGTCGATCGCCGGGGAGCCGGGAAACTACCGGGTCACGATCGCGCACCAGCCTCGCGGCGTGAACGAAAAGTGCACCGTGTGCGGGGCGTGCGTCCCGGTATGTCCCGTCGAACGGCCGAACGATTTCAACTGGGGCATGGACACAACAAAGGCGATCTACCTGCCCTTCGAAACGGCCCATCCCCAACAGTATGTCATCGATGCCGCGGTGTGCGCGGGGGCGTCATGCAACAAGTGCGTGGAGGCGTGCACCTACGGGGCGATCGAACTCGGCGGGAAATCCCGCACCGAGGAGATTCACGTCGGCGCGGTCGTGTTCGCAACGGGCTGGGATCCCTACGACGCCGCGAAGATAACGAATCTCGGATTCGGCGTGTATCCGGATGTCATCACGAACGTGATGATGGAACGGCTGGCCGCCCTCGCGGGTCCGACCGGCGGGCGCATCATCAGGCCCTCCGACGGCAAGGGCATCGAGAGCGTCGCCTTCGTGCAGTGCGCCGGTTCGCGGGATGAAAACTACCTGAGCCATTGCTCGGGTGTGTGTTGTCTCGCCTCCTTGAAGCAAGCGACCTACATCCGCGAACAGTATCCGGATGCTCGCGTATACATTTTCTATATCGATGTCCGGGCGCCGGGCAGGCTCGAAGATTTCTACGCTGCACGGCAGGCGGACGAGAAGATTTCGCTCATCAAAGGGAAAGTCGCACGGATCGAGCAAGATCCATCGGGTTCGAAGCTCACCGTCGAGGCGGAAGACGTTCTGGGCGGCGGGATCGTGCGGCAGACCGTCGATCTCGTCGTGCTCGCGACCGGCATGGTGCCGTCGAAGATCGGCGCCTCGGTCCCGAAAGAATTGCTGAAGGATGAACACGGATTCCTGACGCCGGAACAGGCCCAGCCAGGCATCGCGGCTGCGGGCTGCGCGAAGCGGCCCGTGGATGTCGCGGCGTGCGTGCGGGATGCAACGGGTGCGGCGCTCAAGGCTCTCCAGAGCTGCACGGGAGGTGGTCCTCGTGAGTGACAACAAGAAGATAGCGGCATACATCTGCAGCGGCTGCGACATCGGACGTTCGCTCGACATCGCGGCGTTGCGCACGGTGGCCGCCGGCGAGAACAAGATAGAGATCTGCAGGGATCATCCCTGGCTCTGCGGGGCGGAAGCCGCCGATGCGATCCGCGGCGATATCGCGGGCGGCGTGCAGGCCGTCGTCATCGCGGCGTGCTCGCCGCGGGCGATGGGATCGGTTTTTTCGTTCGACGGAGTCCAGGTCGAGCGCGTCAATCTTCGGGAGCACGTCGTCTGGAGCCATGAGGCGAATAATGAAGACACGCAGATGCTGGCCGACGATTACCTGCGCATGGGCATCGCGCGAGCCCGGGAGGCCAGGCTGCCGGAACCGCACATCGAGGAGACCGACAAGTCCATCCTCGTAGTCGGCGGCGGCGTCGGCGGCATGACGGCCGCTCTCGACGCCGCAAAGGCGGGCTACGCGGTGACGCTCGTCGAAAAAGAGGCAAAGCTCGGCGGCAGGGTGGCTCAATCGGCCAAGTCGTTTCCCAAGCGGCCGCCGTATCGCGACCTCGCGCCGACGGGCATTGAAGAAGTCATTGCGGAAGTCCGGGCGCACAAGGGCATAAGAGTCCTCACCTCGACGACGATCGAGAAAATCGCCGGGCAGCCGGGTCAGTTTCAGGTGAGCGTCAAGCTGGGGCATCTGGGATACGGCGGCTCTCCTGACGTTATTACCAACGTCCAGATGGAGGAACTCGCCCTCGCCGGCGACGGCGCAATCAAACGGCCCTCTGACGGCAAGCCTGCGCGCCGCGTCGCATTCATCCAGTGCGCCGGCTCGCGGGACCAGAACCATCTCCCGTACTGCTCGGCGGTGTGCTGCAGGGTGTCTCTCAAGCAGGCCCTCTACGTCAGGGAGCGCAATCCGGAATCCGAGGTGTACATTCTGTACAAGGATATCCGGTCCCCGGGGCAGTATGAAGATTTTTACCGCCGCGTCCAGGAAGACGCCGGCGTTTTTTTCACGAAAGGCGACGTGACGAGCGTCGAGCGTTCGAGCGGCGGCGCGTTTACGATCAACGTCGAGAATACTCTCATCGATCCGAAGATCCGGGTGGAAGCCGATCTCGTCGTGCTGGCGACCGGCATGGTTCCCGTGTCGGCAGACGGCGAGAAGGTGCGGGCCCTCCTCGATGCCCGCGCGATCATCGCGAAGGGCGAAGCCGGCGCCCAGCTCGAAGCCGCGAAAAAAACCGAAGAGGCATTGCGCCGCCGCGAGGGAACCGAAATTCTGCGCCTCGAATACCGCCAGGGGCCGGATCTCCCGGCGCTCGAGTACGGATGTCCCGATTCCCACTTCATCTGTTTCCCGTATGAGACCCGGCGGACCGGCATCTACGCCGCCGGGTGCCTGCGCGCCCCGAACGATTCCGATTCGTGCAAGGAGGACGCGGCAGGCGCGGCGATCAAAGCGATTCAGTGCGTGGAGCTGGCGTCGCGGGGCGCGACCGTCCATCCCCGCTGGGAAGATCTCTCGTTCCCCGATTTCTTCATGCAGCGGTGCACGAAGTGCCAGCGCTGCACGGAAGAGTGCCCGTTCGG
>JACQXT010000161.1:9244-10212 GCA_016208665.1 Chitinivibrionia bacterium
CACGTTGAACGAGGACCAGGAGGGAACCCCGCAACTCAATCCGTTCCGCTGCCGGCGCTGCGGCATCTGCATGGGCGCCTGTCCGGAACGCATCATCTCGTTCGCCGACTATTCGGTGAACATCGTCTCCGCGATGATCAAATCGATCGAGGTTCCCGACGAGGAGGACGAGAAGCCGCGCATGCTGGGGCTGCTCTGCGAGAACGACGCGTATCCGGCCCTTGACACCGCGGGATTCAAGCGCATGCGGTACTCGCCGAATATCCGCTTCATCCCGGTTCGCTGCCTGGGATCGGTCAACATCGTCTGGATCGCCGACGCGCTCTCGCGCGGTTTCGACGGCGTGCTGCTCGTCGGCTGCAAGTCGGGCGAGGACTACCAGTGCCACTACATCCGCGGCAGCGAACTCATGAAAACCCGCGGCACGAACGTACAAGAGAAGCTGAAGCAGCTGGCCCTCGAAATGGAACGGGTCCGCATGGAAGAACTCTCCATCTCCGAGTTTCATAAACTGCCGGAGATCATCAATAGCTTCGCCGAGCAGATCGACGAGGCGGGTCCCAACCCGTTCAAGGGTTTCTAGGAGGTTCGAGCGAGCATGTCAAACGCTTATCTTGTGAAGCCCGACAAGAAGTTCGCGGAAGAGATCATCGGCCTGGGCGGGGAAAGCCTGAAAAAGTGTTTCCAGTGCGCGACCTGCTCGGTTACCTGCGAGCTGTCGCCGGACGTGCGGCCGTTTCCGCGCAAGGAAATGATATGGGCGCAGTGGGGCTTGAAAGACAAGCTCATCGGCGACCCCGATATCTGGCTGTGCCACCGCTGCAGCGACTGCACCGTGCACTGCCCGCGCGGCGCCAGGCCGGGCGACGTTCTCGCCGCCGTGCGCGACTACACCATCCGCCACTACTCCTTCCCCTCGTTCATGGGAAAGGCGCTCGGCAGCCCGGGAATGCTTCCGCTGCTGTTGG
>JACQXT010000178.1 GCA_016208665.1 Chitinivibrionia bacterium
AAGTAGTCCTCAAAGAGCGTGAGAAGCAAATGCTTCTCCGCGCCGAACTCGAGAAGATACTCGAGTCGCTGAGGGTTCTCGGGGAGATGTAATCCAGGAGCGCACTGCAATGCCAAACTTACCGTTCAATTCGATCGGCGAGATGTTGCGGAGGGCCAGAGAGCAGAAACGGTGCTCCCTCGACGACGTGAATCGCCACACGAAGATTTCAGTTCCCGTCCTCCAGGCCCTCGAGCAGGAGGATTTCGACTCATTCGAGAGCGATACGTACCTGAGGGGCTTCCTCAAGAATTATGCCGCGTTCCTGGACGTGGACTTCGAGGTTCTCATGACCACCCTGGAACGGCAGCGGGGGCGGGCTCACTCGGGAAAAGGCACGCTGTGGGATATCGAGGAAACGATGACCGAGGAGAAGCTCAAGTCGCCCAGGATCATATCCCGGATCGTGCTGCCGGCGCTCGTCCTCGTTATTCTCGTTCTCTCTCTCCTCCAGATTCGTTCTTGCAGGGAAATTCGCAGTCTCAAGAGCGGCCGCAGCCAGATCCAAAGTCTCGATCGAAACGAAGGGGGGGCGGAAACCCGGCTGTTTTCGCACCGTTCTTCCGGTTCGAATGGAAACCTTTAATCTCGCATCTCATTTTGAACCGACCGGCGATCAACCCCAGGCCATACGAGCGTGCGTGCAGGGAGTGCAGTCGGGCAAACCGCACATGGTGCTCCTCGGCGTCACCGGCTCGGGCAAGACCTTTACGATCGCGAACGTGATCGCGCAAGCGAACATGCCCGCGCTGGTCATTTCCCACAACAAGACGCTCGCGGCGCAACTCTACGGCGAGTTCAAGGGATTCTTTCCGCACAATGCGGTCGAGTATTTCATCAGCTATTACGATTACTACCAGCCGGAAGCGTTCATACCGAGCACCAATACCTACATAGAAAAGGATGCATCGATCAACGAGGACATCGACCGCCTGCGGCTCCGGGCGACCAGTTCGTTGATGACCAGGCGGGACGTCATCGTCGTGGCGAGCGTGTCCTGCATATACGGTCTTGGTTCTCCCGAAGCGTTCAGGGAAATGACCCTGTCGCTTCAAACGGGCGACGTCATGGACAGGGACGCGATTCTCAGGAAGCTGGTCGATATCCAGTACGCGAGAAACGATACGGCGTTCACCAGGGGCACGTTCAGGGTGCGCGGCGATGTGATCGAGATCCGCCCGTCGTACGAAGAGGAAGCGATCCGCGTCGAGCTCTTCGGGGATGCGATCCGCCGGATCAGCGTTACGGATCCGCTCACGGGACGGATCAAGCATGCGACCGGGCGTCTCACGCTCTATCCCGCGAAGCACTTCGTCACGCCCGAACCGCTGCTTCGGGACGCAATCGACGGCATCAGGCGGGAGATGGCGGTCCGTGTCGGGGAGCTCAGGAAGGAGAACAAGCTTCTCGAAGCCCAGCGGCTGGAATCCCGCACCCGGTACGATCTGGAGATGATGGCCGAGATGGGGTACTGCGCCGGCATAGAGAATTACGCCCGCTACCTGTCGGGGCGGGCGCCGGGGGAGCGCCCCGCCACGCTCATCGATTATTTCCCGAAGGACTTTCTCGCCGTTATCGACGAGTCTCACGTCACTCTCCCGCAGCTCAGGGGCATGTATAACGGCGACCGGTCGCGGAAGCTGACGCTCGTCGAACACGGATTCCGCCTTCCGTCGGCGCTCGACAACCGGCCTTTGCGCTTCGAGGAACTCATGCGGCTGCTGCCGCAGGCGATATTCGTGAGCGCGACGCCGGGCGACCAGGAACTCTCCCTCACCGGAGGCGAAGTCATCGAGCAGGTCATCAGGCCCACCGGCTTGGTGGATCCCGAAATCGTCGTCAAACCCGCCGCCAATCAGGTGGACGACCTCGTTTCGGAAGTGCGCGCGCGAGTGGCGGTCCGGCAGCGGGTCATCGTCACTACGCTGACCAAGAAAATGGCCGAAGAGTTGACGGATTACCTCGCTTCGATGGGGCTCAAGGTCAGATACCTCCACTCCGATATCGCGGCTCTGGACAGAGTCGAGATCCTGCGGGACCTGCGGCTGGGGGAGTTTGATGTGCTGGTGGGAATCAACCTCCTGCGGGAGGGTCTGGATTTACCGGAAGTCTCCCTGGTTGCCGTGTGCGACGCCGACAGGGAGGGTTTTCTCAGGAGCGAGCGCAGCCTCATCCAAACGGCGGGCCGGGCCGCGCGGCACGTGGACGGGCGGGTGATATTCTATGCCGCTGAAGCAACGGAATCGATGCGGAGAGCGATCGATGAAACGAACAGGAGAAGGGCCCTCCAGCTCGAGTATAACCGGGCCCACGGCATTACGCCCAGGGGCATCATCAAGTCGTACGAGGAAGTGCGCCTCGCGACATCGGTGGCCGACGTGCGGCGGATCGATGGAGCGGATGTCGTGACCGGCGCCGACATTCCTCCGGAACGGCTCGCGGCCATGCTCGAGGAGGAGATGCTCAGAGAAGCCCGGGCGCTCAATTTCGAAAAGGCGGCGAGCCTCCGGGACCGCCTCGACGAGATGCGCATGCAGATGATCGCGGAAAAACGCGGGTTTTTGAGAAAGCCCGGACCCGCCGGGCGCGCGGGAAGAAAACGGAAGAAAACCTAACCACGGAAGGCGGCGGGACGGCGCGAACATATCCCGCCGGAGTGCGAGTATGAACGATGCTCATGAGTTGGACCCGTCATCGGTTCGGGAGGCCGTGAAGGCGGCGCTCGCCGAAGATGCGGCATGGGACGACGCCACCAGCGGGCTCCTGCGGCTTTCGGGACGAACGGTGCGGGCGGAAATTCGATGCATGTCCCACGGCGTCATGGCGGGACTGGATATCGCGCATGCGGCATTCCGTGCGATGGACCCCGGCGTCACGTTCGAGCCCGCCGCGCATGACGGGAGCGGCGTCCGGCCGGGGCAGGTCGTAGCCGCCGTGCGTGGAGACGCGGCGGCGATCATGGCCGCGGAGAGAACCGCCCTCAACTTCTTGCAGCGCCTGTCGGGTATCGCGACGCTCACCCGCGACTACGTCGGACGGGTGGCGCATTCCGGAGCGACGATCCTCGACACACGGAAGACGACGCCGCTGCTGCGCAGTTTCGAGAAGTATGCCGTGCGGGTCGGCGGAGGAGAAAATCATAGGAGCAATCTGCGCGATATGGTATTGATAAAGGAGAATCATATTCGGGCGTGCGGGGGCATTGGGAGCGTCGCGGGAAAGCTCGCGGGCCGTACCGCCCCCGTGGCGGTCGAAGTCGAAATAGATTCCCTCGATCTTCTTCGAGATTTTTTGGGAACCCCCGTGGACAGGATCATGCTGGATAACTTCACCCCGGACGATGTGCAGGCGGCGCTTGCGATGATCTCGTCTTATGAGAATGCGCATCCCGGGTATCGTCCGGACATCGAGGTTTCGGGCGGCGTAACGCTCGAGAATATTTCGCGCTATGCCGTGAAAGGCGTGCGATACATCTCTATCGGAACCCTGACGCATTCCGCCCGGGCGCTCGATTTCACGCTCGAGGTAACAGGCTGAGGAAGGCGGGAGGCTCCCGCCTCGCATAGTGACCGTGCGAAGCGCCCCCTCGCGGAGGGGTACACGCTCCCGGGAGAGTGAACGGGCCATGCTGCTCTGCATAGACGGCGGAAACAGCCGGATAAAGATCGCGCTCATGGATCGGGGGAGGCTCATCGCGTTTCATGCGAGCCCCAGGAAGCCTCGGGAGCGGCTGACGTGCCGGCGCCTCATGCCCTCCTGCTTGCGGCGAGAAGCGAAGCGGCTCGAGGGAGCGGTCGTCGCCACCGTGGTTCCCGAATTGGTTTCGATTCTCGCTTCGCTGGCGGAAGAAGCGTCCGGAGCGGCTCCGCTCGTCGTCACGAGCAAGGTAGAGCTGCCGTTCGCCGTTGGAGTGCGGGATCCGGCCAGGGTGGGCAGCGACAGGCTCGCCGCCGCTGCCGGCGCGGCCGGGCATGTGAAGAGCGGAGCGATTATCATCGACATCGGCTCGGCAATCACCGTGGACCTCCTCTCCGAGGGCATTTTTAAAGGGGGAATCATCATGGCCGGCCCCGGCCTGTCTTTGCGCGCCCTCGGCGAGCATACGGCGCGCCTTCCCATGCTTTCCCTTCCTGCAAGCAAGAGTCCCTTTGCCGCAGGCCTGGAGGAAACGGCCCAATCGATGGTGCTGGGCGCCGGAATCGGCGCGCTCGGGGCCGTAAAGGAAGCCGTGAGGGAGATCGAACGGAGGGAAAACCGCAGAATGACCGTGTACGTGACCGGAGGGGGCGCGGATCGCCTGGCGCCGAGAATGCCCTTCGGCTGGCGTCGCCGGCCCTACCTCGTAATGGAGGGATTGTACGCGATCTGGAACCTCAACAACCCCTGATCGGGGAGCCCGCCCCGCGGAATGATCCGCCGATTTTATCGAAAATCCCCGGATTTTTCTCTTGCAAGGGAAGGAAGCAGGGTGTATATTCATCGCGTTTAGCAGTCAACGTGATAGAGTGCTAATTATCGGTGTACGCATGGGTAACAAGGAGGTAATATAATGAAAATTCACCCATTAGCTGATCGCGTGCTTGTAAAGCCGTCTGAGCAACCAGAGGTAAAAAAGGGCAGCATCATCATTCCCGACACCGCTAAAGAGAAGCCGCAGGAGGGAGAGGTCATCGCTGTCGGCAAGGGGCGGCTGACGGATTCCGGCGAGCGCATCGCTCTCGAAGTGAAGAAAGGCGATAAGGTGCTCTTCAGGAAATATGCAGGAACCGAAATCAATATCAACGACGAGAACTACCTCATTCTGAGCGAAACGGAGATACTTGCCATCGTGTAAGGAGGACGTGTCATGGCTAAGATTATCATTTATGAATCCGAGTCCAGGGAGAAATTGAAAGCCGGCGTGGACAAACTGGCGAACGCCGTGAAGATCACGCTCGGTCCGAAGGGCCGAAATGTCGTGCTGGACAAGAAATTCGGCAGCCCCACAATCACGAATGACGGCGTGACCATCGCAAAAGAAATCGATCTCGAAGATCCGTTCGAAAATCTCGGCGCCCAGATGGTGAAGGAAGTCGCCACGAAGACGCAGGATGTCGCCGGCGACGGAACCACGACGGCAACCATTCTCGCGCAGTCGATCATCCATCAGGGAATCAAGAACGTGACGGCCGGCGCAAATCCCATGGAGATCAAGCGCGGTCTGAATAAAGCCGTCGCAGTCGTGGTCGAGGAAATCCGCAAGAGCAGCAAGCAGATAAAGAATCGCGACGAGATCAGCAATGTTGCAACCATCAGCGCCAACAACGATCCCGAGATCGGGAACCTGATCGCGGAAGCGATGGAGAAGGTCGGCAAGGACGGCGTCATCACCGTCGAGGAAGCCAAGAGCATGGAGACATCGCTCGAAGTCGTCGAAGGCATGCAATTCGACCGCGGCTACATTTCCCCCTACATGGTCACCGATGCCGAGCGCATGGAATGCGTATTCGAGGACGCCCTCCTGCTCGTCCATGACAAGAAGATCACCTCGATGAAGGATCTGCTGCCCATTCTCGAGAAGGTCGCGCAGCTCTCCAGGCCGCTCCTCATCATCGCCGAGGATGTGGAAGGGGAAGCGTTGGCCACGCTCGTAGTAAACAAGCTGCGCGGCACGCTCCAGTGCGTCGCGGTCAAGGCGCCCGGATTCGGCGACAGGAGAAAAGCGATGCTGGACGATATCGCAATTCTCACGGGCGGCAGGGTAATCAGCGAAGAGACGGGCTTCAAGCTCGAGAATGCGACCGTCGCCGATCTGGGACGGGCCAAGCGGATCACCATCAGCAAGGAAGATACGACCATCGTCGAAGGCGCGGGCAAAGCTGCCGACATCAAGGGCCGCATCAATCAGCTCAAGCGCCAGATCGAGGACACCACCTCGGAGTACGACAAGGAGAAGCTCCAGGAACGCCTCGCGAAGATGGCAGGCGGCGTTGCGGTCATCAACGTCGGTGC
>JACQXT010000179.1:0-6507 GCA_016208665.1 Chitinivibrionia bacterium
TTACCTCGCCAAACCGCCGGCGGCGGACCTGCTTGCGGGCGAGCCCTGCATCGCAAACATACATGCTCTTTCGGGCGATGGTTTCGCCGAAACGCTGAAACTGGTTCGAGCGCTCAGGCGGCGGCGCTACGCTCTCGCCGTCGATCTGTTGGCGAACCCGCGGAGCGCCCTGCTTACGCGGCTCTCCGGGGCGTCCGTGAGAGTGGGGGGCGCGCGGCGCATCAGAAGGCATCTCTACACGCATCAGGTCTCGGTGCCGCCGGATATCAGGGCGGCGACGGGATTCCATGCGCATCATCTCGAGGCGATCGGCATGGAAGCCGCCGAACGGAAGCCGTCGCTCACCATGGCTCCGGAAGAGCGCGCGTGGGCAGATGAGTTTCTTGCCTCGCTGGGGGCGCAGGGCGGCAAAAATCCCGCGATCAGAATCGGCATACACCCGGGCGGACCCTGGGAGGTCAAGCGCTGGCCCGCGCCCTATTTCGCGAGGCTCGCGCGGGCGCTTCGGAG
Organism: Chitinivibrionia bacterium; assembly: GCA_016208665.1. GTDB lineage: Bacteria > Krumholzibacteriota > Krumholzibacteriia > WVZY01 > WVZY01 > JACQXT01. Next base: position 511 of record JACQXT010000179.1, read on the forward strand.
GAAGCTGGGCGCGCGCATATTCGTCATTGCGGGCCCCGGCGAGGAGCAGCACGTGGAGAACCTGAAGGCGCATCTGGAAACGGATGTCGTCTTCGTGCCGCTCCTGCCGGTGAGGCGCGCGGCCGCGTTGATCTCGCGGCTCGATTGCATGATCGTCGGCGACGGAGGCATCATGCACGTTTCCGTCGCGGTCGATACCCCCACCGTGGGTATCTTCGGCGGCAGCGAGCCCGATATCTGGTTTCCGTACGAGCGGTACGGGCCGTACCGCGCCGCCGTGTACCCGATCGAGTGCAGGCCCTGCCACAGCCATACCTGCGAACATCTGAGCTGCCTGCGGGAGTTGAGCGTTGAAAAGGTCGAGAAGCTGGTGTTCGCGGCGATCGAGGAACGCAGCGCGGCCCGCAATCACGGACGATCGTGACCGGGCGCGGCGCGGAGGCTCTCTTGGAAGAAACTATTCTGGCGATCAGGCTGCGGCAACTCGGGGATATCCTTGCAACCCTGGGCGCCCTCAAGGCCCTGAAGCAGGCGGATCGGCGGCGCCGGATCCTGTTCATGATCGACCGGCAGTACCACGCGCTTCTCGAACAAGAACCTTACCTCGATGAGCTCGTCGCGCCGCCTCCGCGCATCGAGTCGGGCGCGGGCATCGCGGAATTCATCCGGTACGTCGACGACCTTCGCAGCCGCCATGTGTCCTGCGTGCTCGATTTCCATTCGAATCCTCGGAGCGCGCTCATCAGCTTCCTTTCGGGAGCGCCGCGCCGGATCGGATTCGATGTCCGAGTGCGGAAGATCGCCTACACGGAGCGGGAACCGCGCGCGCGCCTCCTGCGGGGCCGCAAGATGAACATCACGTCGCATCAATCGGCGCTCGGCCTGGCGGGCAGGATTGGGATTTCGGATGACGGCATTGGCCCCTTGTGCGAATTGTCGGCCGGGGACAAACCGGCGGCGGCCGCATGGAACGTTCTCAAAGGCATGGGAGCCCGCCGCGGCGCCGTGGGCATCAATGCGGGCAATCCATATCCGGCAAAGGCATGGCCTGACGGCTGTTTCATCGAACTGGCGAGGCGTCTTTCCCGCGACGGCCGCCACGCGGTTGTTTTATGGGGGCCGGGTGAACGCGAGCGGGCGGAGCACATTTGCATTGAAGCCGGAACGGGCGTGTTTCTTCCTCCCGATATCCCGCTCGAGGATCTTCCGGGATTTCTCCGGAACCTCTCGCTCGTCGTGACGATCGATTCAGGGCTCAAGCACCTGGCGGTTGCCGCCGGTGTGCCGACGGTGACGGTCTTCGGACCGACGAGCCCCGAGGAGTGGCACATGGGAGGAGTGCGCGATCGTGTCGTGAGCGCGCGCCTCTCGTGCTCGCCCTGCAGGTTGCTCGCATGCCCGTTCGGTTCGCCGTGCATGGCGAGAGTAACGGTCGATGCGGTGCATGAGGCGATTGCATCGATTCTGCAGTAACGGCGCCGGCGCGCATACGGTTGCTATGGATTTCAAGAATATTTCCGTCATCGTCACCTGTATGAACGAGGAACACACCCTCGCGCGATGCCTCGCTTCGTGCGCCGGCGCGGGAGAGACCCTCGTCGTGGATTCTTTCAGCACCGACCGGACGCTGGAGGTCGCGCGGAGCCACCCTGCCGTCGTCTTCCAACGGCCTTACGAATCGGCCGCGAAGCAGAAGAACTGGGCCGTCGACAGGGCGGCGCGCGAATGGGTGCTCATCCTCGATGCCGATGAGGAACTGAGCCCGGAGCTGCGGCGGGAGATCGAGGCTCTCGAGGCGCCCCGCGGCGTCGATGGTTTTTGGATCCGCAGGAGAAGCACGTACCTGGGGAGGCGGATTTCACATTGCGGATGGCAGCGGGACAAGGTGCTGCGCCTGTTCCGCAGAGGCGCGGGACGGTATGAGGAAAAAGAAGTGCACGAGGAAATATCGCTTTCCGGAACGCCGGCGCATCTAGCGGGGTTTCTCATCCATGCTCCATACCGCGACAGGGCCCACTACATGCGCAAGCTTGAGGAGTACAGCACCCGCGGCGCGCGGGAGTATCGCAAGCGGGGCGGGCGTTTTCCTGCGGTCAACATGGCGCTGCACCCGCCGTTCCGGTTTCTAAGGATGTACGTCTTCCAGGGGGGATTTCTGGACGGGAGCCGCGGGTTTGAGCTCTGCGCATTGTCGGCCTACGGCGTGTGGCGAAAATACTCTAAAGCGAGGAGCATGAAGCGGTGCGGGGAAAACGGTTGAACGGCGTCTGCTTCTTCGGAGGATACGCGGAGGACTATCCGCGGAGCAGCGTGATCAAACGCGGCGTCGAGTCGCTGGGCGTCCCCGTTCGCTCGTGCCGCGCCTCGGGGAAGCGAAAGTTCATCTCCCGGTATGCGGTGCTCCTGTTCCGGTACCTTGCCGTGAGGAAGGATTTCTCCGTCCTCTTCGTTCCCGAATTCCGCCACAAGGATGTTCCGCTCGCGTGGATGCTCGGCGCGTTGACCGGCAAGCCCGTCGTGTTCGATCCGCTCGTTTCGCGCTATGAAACGAAGATTCAGGACCGGCAGGACGCAGGCGAGCGCACGTTTCAGGCGTGGTACAACCGCAGAATAGACTCCATTTCGCTCCGGCTTCCCCGCCTGGTGCTCGCAGATACGGCCGCCCACGCGCGATACTTCGAAAATGAATTCAAAGTGCGGAACGCGGCCGTGCTGCCGGTCGGATTCGACGAGAGCGTATTCCACTCCTCGGCGGCGGGCGGCGGCGGCGGGCGGCGCCCGGATCGGGGAGGCGTTCTCTTTTTTGGAAGCTACGTGCCGCTCCACGGAGTGGAGACGATTGTGAGAGCGGCCGAGCTTCTCGGCACGAAGGCCGGAATCCGATTCAAACTGATCGGCGGCGGGCAGACATTTGCGAACGCGCAAACCCTCGCTCTCGAATGCGGCGCGGCGATCGATTTCCTTCCGCGCGTGCCGCAGGAAGAGCTTCCCCGGCACATCGCGGACGCGCAGGTATGTCTCGGCATTTTCGGCGAATCGGAGAAGGCGGCCAGAGTCGTTCCCAACAAAGTGTACCAGTGCCTCGCGATGCGCAAACCGGTCATAACCGCCGACACTCCCGCCGTTCGCGAGGCGTTTGCGGACGGCGTGCACCTCTGCACGGTTCCTGCCGGCGACCCTCGCGCCCTCGCCGGGAAGATCCGCTTCCTCCTGGAGCATCCGGATGTAGCGGAGAAGATCGCGGCGGAGGGACACCGGCTGGTTCACGAACGCTTCACCAGCGCGCGAATCGGGGAGCGATTCCTCGAGTTCTGCGCCGCCGCGCTCGCATCGGGCGCGCTCGAGGAGCCCGCACGCGGCAGGGGAGACGCACGTGGCCGATAACGGACGCACCGCCGTATTGATGTTCACTTCGGAACGTTCCTGGGGAGGGGGCGAGACGCAGGTTGAATTGCTCCTTCGAGGACTGCCCGCGTCCCGCTGGCGCGTCGCACTCGCGGCGCCCCCGGACAGCCGCATAGCAGCGAAGGCGCGCACGCTGGGCATGCGCGTGCTGCCGCTTCCCGTGTCGGGAGGAGCGGATCTCATCGCGGCCCGGCGATTGAGGACGATTCTCCGGCGGGAAACGTTTCACATCGTGCACGCGCATTCATCCCACGCTCACGGCATCGCCTTTCTCGCGACGATTGGGCTCGGCCGCGCGCGCCCGCGCCTCATTGTGAGCCGGCGGGTGGCGTTTCCCGTGGGAACGAACGTCTTCAGCCGTCTCGTATATGCGCGGGGAGCGGATCGCTATATCGCAATATCCGCCGCGGTGCGGGATGCGCTCGCCGCGGGCGGCATACGCGGGGACAGGATAGCGGTTGTCCGGAGCGGAGTGGATCTGCGGAAGTTCGACGCTCCCGGGGACGCCGCGGGCGAGCGGCGGCGGCTTTCCTTGCCCGGCGACGCGGCCGTGATCGGAACGATCGGCGCCCTCGTGCCGAACAAGGGCCAGGAGGATTTCATCGCGGCGGCTCGGAACATCGCCGATCAACGGGCGGACGCGCGTTTTGTAATCGTGGGAGAAGGGCCCACGCGCGAGCGCCTGCAATCTCTCGTTCACGAGCTCGGTCTTGAAGAACGCGTGCAGTTCACCGGATTCAGGGAAGACTCGCTTGTGATTCTTTCGACGTTCGATTGCTTCGTCATTTCGTCTTATCTTGAAGGGTTGTGCACATCGATCATGGATGCGCAGGTCATGGGAATCCCGGTCGTGGCAACGAACGCCGGAGGAATTCCCGACCTGGTGGAGGACGGGCGCACCGGGCTGCTCGTTCCCCCCGCGCATCCGGCGGACCTCGCGCGCGCCGTCGCGCGCATGCTCTCGGAGCCCTCCCTCAGGGAACGGTGCGTCGCGAATGCGAAAGAAAAGGCGGGGGCGTACGATGCTGCGCGCATGATCGGCGAGACCGAAGCGGTGTATAAATCATTGATGAACGGTTAGTCTCAGTGCCGAAAAAAAGCGTTGTTTCGAGCGTTTTGTTGCATGTATATTGCTTCCAGTGTGTATCCATGACCGCCTTGAACCGCATACTCGGTGCCTATAAGCCAATGTGTTTATTCATGTTAAGCGTCGGCATGGCCGCATGTCTCGGCGCTTTTGCACCGTCCGTCTCCCAGACCTCCGGCGCCGGCATTGCTGTCGGCGACACGGCCGCCGATTCAAACGACGACACGCTCGCCTTCGACGATTCGCTGGCGGCGAAGGCCGTCAGTCTCACTCCGGGTTTCGTCGGATTCGGAGAAGGGGAGAAGCTGGTGTTCTCCATCCAATACGGAATCGTGTCGGCGGGCGATGCAACGATGGAAATCAAGAATATCGCCGTCATCGACGGCAGGCCGGCGTACCATATCGTTTCGGACGCCAGATCGAACGACGTGTTCTCTCTGTTCTTCAAGGTGCGCGACCGCTTCGAGTCCTTTATGGACACCACGAGGCTCGTGAGCCTCCGGTATGAGAAACACCTGAGGGAGGGCAAATTCAAGAAGGATGAAATCGTGCATTTCGACCACGAGAGGCTCCTCGCGCTGTACAACGACAAGGAACTGCCGATACATCCCATGACCCAGGACGTCTTGTCCGCCCTCTACTTCGTGCGCACGCTACCTCTGGAGGTCGGGCAATCGATCGCCGTCGCCAATCATACGAGCGGAAAGAACTATCCGCTGGTCGTCAGGGTTCTCAAGAAAGAGCGGGTGACCGTCGAAGCCGGCACGTTCGATTGCATCATCGTGGAGCCGATTCTGCATTCGAGCGGGGTATTCAAGCATCAGGGCAAATTGACGGTGTGGCTGACGAACGACAAATACAGGGTGCCGGTGTTGATGAAGAGCAAAGTCGTCGTCGGTTCCATCGCCGCGGTTCTCAAGAGCTATCGGCTCGCCGATAAGGTGCGATAATGGCATCCAAATACGAAGAAGAGGATCTGTCGCGAATTCGTCCCATTTCGATTTCCCGCAGGGATTCGAAGGTGCGGGTCGAACAGTTCGTCGATCCCGAATCCGCCGTCTCGGGGGGGGCGATGTCGCTTGCGGAAATAGGGAAACTGTTTCCGGACATCCTCGCGGGACGCGATATCAAGGCCGTGGCGTCGGCCATGCGGCGCGCGCGGGATGGAAACAGGCAGATACTGTGGATGGTCGGCTCGCACGTCCTTAAATGCGGCCTCTCGCTCTATCTGCGCTCTCTCATGGAACGGGGGTTCATCACCGCGCTTGCGGCGACCGGATCCGCGGTCGTTCACGATCTCGAATTGTCCTTTTTCGGCGCAACGTCGGAAGACGTGGGGAAGGAACTTCCGCGGGGGCTTTTCGGCATGGCGGAAGAAACGGCTGCGCATTTCGAACGGCTCTCCATGCGGGCCGCCGCGGAGAACCGGGGATTGGGCGAAGGTGCGGGCGCCTATATCGGCGGATCGGACGCCCCCTACGGCGGGTTCAGCGTGTTCGCCAAAG
>JACQXT010000179.1:6516-7916 GCA_016208665.1 Chitinivibrionia bacterium
GGTGCATGTCGCGTTCGGGACCGATATCGTGCACCAGCACCCCGCGTTTCCCGCCGAAACGGTCGGCGGTTTGACCATGCGGGACTTCCGTATTTTCGCGCGAACCGTGCGAAAGGTGTTCGATCACGGCGTCGTTGTGATCTGGGGTTCGGCCGTCGTCCTGCCGGAAGTGTTCTTGAAAGCGGTGTCCGTCGCCTACAACCTGGGCGCCGAACCGGCCGGTGTCACGACGGCGAGTTTCGATATGATGCGGCCGTACCGGGTCGGAGAGAACGTGCTGGCGAGGCCGTTTCCCAGGGATGCAGAGCGGTACGCGTTCGTCGGACAGCATGAAATCATGCTGCCGCTGCTCTACCTGCTCCTTGCGGATTCCACATGAGGCCGGCCTCCGTTTGCCGGCATGAGCGGCGGGCCGCGAAGGAAGCGGTCCGATTAGGAACTTGACAACCGGCCGCCGCGCCGGTACTCTCGATGCAAGCCGTCGATACCGGCGGCTGTTTTTTATGTGCTCCCTCGGGGAGCAAGACGCGCAGATGCGCGCGAGTCGCATATCCGGCGGGACTCGACGCCCCGCACGCATGATTCGCGGGACACGCGCATAGAGCGAAGGCGCCATGCAGAACTCGGCATCGAAATCGAATGAATCAGGAGCGATCAAGGTCGCGGTCATCGGACTCGGCAAGATGGGGCTCGTGCACGCATCCACGATCCGGCCGCATCCCCGCATCGAACTGGCCGCGTTCTGTGACACGTCCAAGTTCATGGTCCAGTCGCTCAGAGCATTCTTACCGGCGGTGCGCTTCTTCGACGATTTCAGAAAAATGCTCGCGGAAGAAGAGCTCGATGCGGTGTATATCACGACTCCGACAGGTTCTCACGCTCCGATTGCGGGAGAATGCGCCCGAGCGGGAAAGCACCTGTTCGTCGAGAAACCCCTCGCCACCAATTTGAAAGAAGCGGAGTCGGTCGCACGGGAGGTGCGCGCTTCCGGCGTGCGAAGCCACGTAGGATACGTGTGCAGGTATATGCCGACCTTCGAGCGCGCGAAAGAGATTCTCGATGCCGGCGCCCTCGGGCGGGTCCTGGGTTTCAGCGCGGTGAAGTATTCGAGCGACGTTCTTCGCAATGTCGAAAAGAGCTGGCGTTTCATGAGAAAGGCCTCCGAGGGAGGAGGAGGCGTCGTCAATGAATTCGCCTGTCATGGGATCGACCTCGTCGTTTGGATGTTCGGGGAGCCGAAGGGCGTGCACGCCCGCATGGAAAGCTGGTATTCGTCCGACGTCGAGGATTACGTGCACGCGATGTTCGATTACGGCGAATTCTCGGGATGGATCGACTCGAGCTGGTCCATGCAAGACTACCGCAAGCCGTACACGCGCATAGAAGTCACCGGAGAGAAC
>JACQXT010000169.1 GCA_016208665.1 Chitinivibrionia bacterium
GAGGAGAGCGGTGAACGGCGGGACGGAGGCCATCATAAGCATCGATATCCGCGCTCCGATGACGATGAACGCGCGAAACAGAAGAAAGTCGCCGAACACGAGCCCCACCAGGCCCGACAACGAAAGCCAAAGCCACGAATGCGCGGATGCATCGAAGGGAAGGACCATGCCCCTGTAGAACGACATGAAAATAATCGAGAGAATCAGCGCGATGCCGAGCCTGAGCAGGTTGACGACGAGGGAGCCGACTCGTTTTCCCGCCGCTTCGAATGCGAGCGCCGTGATCGTCCAAAGAAACGCCGTCACGAGAGCAGCGAATTCGCCGGGATGAGAATTGATCATGATCGAACCACCCGTGTTCTCTTATGTGAGCCCACGGCCGCTCGGGCACCCTAGAAGAAGTACCGCACGCCGATCCCGCCGTTCAATTCGAAGTCCGTATCGGGGGTGAGTTCGAGCATGGGAACGATTTCCAAGAAGATATCCACCGGCGCGTCGGCAAACAGGTAATCAAGGCCTACCGCGATTCTCACGGCGACGTTGGGATCGTCCGCGAACTTGATTCTCCCTCCGATGCCGAAATAGACCGGGAGCTTTCCCTTTTCCACGGGTATGAGCGAGAAATTATGCACGAGATAGTCCCCGTGAACGTGAAGCGCGTCTTCCCTGCCGCCGAACGACCAGGCGATTCCGAGATCGAAGGCCGTTCTCTGCGTCATCCAGTTCTTGATGCTCACGCCGGTCGGTTCGCCGAGGATGATGCCGAGGCCGAATCCTTGATCCTGGGCTGCGGCCGTTCCTGCAACGAGCGACACCAGTAGTGCGAACAACATGATGATTCTGCGCATTCCGCTCCTCCTTTTTCGCATGTAAGCGCGTACTGTTTATCTTATGTAACTCCCGGCGTTGATGTCGATCGTACAGCCGGTCGCGTGATCCATCATACCACCCGCGATGAACACGACGATGGGGGCGATGTGATGAGGTTCCGTCAGCACCGGGAGAGCCTGTTCGTGTTCGACAATCTCCGCCTCGCCGTTTTCCTTCAAGTAATCGTCGATCATGCGCGTCCGCACGAGGCCCGGGGCGATCACGAACGACGTGATGTTGTGCTTGCCGAACGAGCGCGCGACGGACCGGCTCAGGGAAACCATCCCTCCCTTCGCGGCCGCGTAGGCAAGGTAGTCCTGTGTCTCTCCTCTGAAAGCCGCCCGCGACGCAATATGGATGATCCGGCCGCCGGTGCGGCCCATGAAATGGTTCACGGCAGCATGACAGAGAACGGCCGCCGATGTCAAGTTTATGGCGACGGTCTTCCGCCAGTCTTCGAGCCACGCCTCGCGTTTTCGATCGATGGGGGACGGCTCGAGCCGCTCCGGTCCGGGCGAGCTCGCGCGAAACGGCCGCTCCGATGCCGCCGCTCGCGCCGGTGACGAGGACAACTGTGCCCTTGAGGTCGATGTTCATGGTCATGGGATTTCCTTCCGTAGTCGCTTTGCCGTCATGATTCAGCCGGTATCCGGTCTGCGTTTGTTCGGGCATCCCGTACGATGCCGCAGAATGTTCATCGCCCGGGAGGATCGCGCAGCGCCGCCTTATATTCATCGGCGGCTCCGTTTCACGGGGCGACCGAGCAAATCTTTTCTATCTGCTTCTCGTCGACGGGCAGCAAACCCGCCGCCGGAAGCCTTCTCACCACTTCGACCCATTTCTCATCGGCCGTGAAGACGTCCTTGAAATAGGCGAGCGCCTCGGCTTCATTTCCCTCGGTGAACATGGTCACGGCCGCCCAGAACTTGAGCTCGACGCCGTCGGGAGCGAGCGCAAGGGCGCCGCTGTCGGCTTCGCGGGCGCCACTGATATTCCCTGCGGCGACGAGTTCGTCGCCCTTGTTCATGAGGTTATACGCCTTGTTGAGCGCCGCTAATCGTCGAAGCTCCTTGACCGGCTCCGGATGATCCTCGATCCTCAGGTCGATTACTGTATCGCGGTACGGCGCGCCTGAGGAAACGGGTTTCACGATGAGCATTGCCGCGGATTGCTTGCCCCTGATGTCGCCGCCTTCTTGCTGCGCGGCTTCGAGAGCCTGGAGCATGCGTTCCGCAAGGTCGCCGTGTGCGGATTCATACGCGCGCGCCATCGCTTGCCATACGGTGCTGTTCTCCATCAGATTGGCCTGCACGGAGTACTGGGCGCCTGCGCGATGGCCCGCTTCGGCGATGCACTTCTCTCCGGTGTGAACCGCGACGCGCCCGGATGCGTCGATCACTGCCACCTGCCGCCATTCCGGATGTTCGTCCGCTTCGAGGAGGGCGCGGAGAACCTGGTCCGCGTTCTTCCCCGCGCGCATGAGCTCGAGCCCCAGCGGACCGTAGGAGATTTCCGCGAGCGACTGGGTCGCGACGGCTCCCACGCCGGCCTCGGCCCATGGGACGACGGACCCCACCGAGAACCAATGCGACTGAACGGCCACGCCGATCTCTCCGGTCAGCGAGTCTCTCGCAACGATCGAGTAGGTGTGAACCGGCCTTTGAACGGCGGTCGCGGCGCTCATGGAACATATGACGCACAGACTCAAGACGGCTGCAATCAACAAACGGTTTCCCGCGCTCACTGCCATGGCTTCTTCCTCCTCGTTCGCATCGTTCGGCCCGCGAGAGATCACCGGCTTTTTATTTGACGATACCTGCGGCGGGCCTTATGCTAATAGCTTCAAACCATCGAATCCGATGAATCAAAACATAGAATACAGCGTTTCCCCGGCTGAGCACAGGGGAAAATCGTTCAACGCGAAGGAGACCACATGGCTCTCAATCCCCCAAGAGAATCAGTCCTTACCCGCTTCGAGCGGTACGTGAAGTTCGACACGCAGTCCAAGGAGGATGCCGAAGGTTATCCCAGCACGGAGAAACAACTCGTGCTCTGCAAGGTTCTCGCGGAAGAGCTGCGCGCGATGGGCATCGGCAATGCCTCTGTCGACGCCCACGGCTATGTTTTTGGAACGCTCCCTTCCAATCTCTCCGCGTCCGACGCCGCCAAGGTCCCCGCAATCGGCTTCATCGCGCACGTCGATACCTCTCCGGCAGTCAGCGGCGCCGGCGTACAACCGATCGTGCACAAGAATTATCGTGGCGGAGACATCGTGCTGCCGGGCGATTCGAGAGAGGTGATTCGCGTTTCCGAATATCCGAACCTCGCGAAATATTCGGGCATGGATATCGTCACGAGCGACGGAACCACGCTGCTCGGCGCAGATAACAAGGCCGGCATCGCCGAGATCATGACCGCGGTGGATCTTCTAATTCAAAATCCGACAATCAAGCACGGGATCATCAACATCGGCTTTACTCCCGACGAAGAAGTTGGACAAGGGACAAAGCACTTCGATGTGAAGGCGTTCGGAGCCGACTTCGCCTACACGGTCGACGGCGGCCCCCAGGGCGACATCGAATTCGAAACATTCAACGCTTTTACTGCGATATTCACACTGAACGGCGTCGGCGTGCATCCCGGCTACGCCAAGGACAAGCTTGTCAACGCCGTCAGAATGGCGGCGCAGATCATAACCCGCCTTCCGCAGGAGATGAGCCCCGAGAGGACCGACGGCCGCGAGGGATATATTCATCCCTACGTGATCGAAGGGCAGAACGAGCGCGTCGTTCTCAAGCTGCTGCTGCGCGATTTCGAAATGGACAAGATAGAGATTCAGAAAGCCATCCTTGAGAAGATACGAAGCGAAGTTCAGCAGCTCTTCCCAAAGGGAAACATCGAGCTCGAGATCAAGGAAGCGTACCGCAACATGCGCTACAAGATCGAAGAGGAGCCGCGCCTCGTCGAGTACGCCGACGAGGCCGTCCGGAGGGCCGGTCTTGAACCTCAACACACGCTCGTCAGGGGCGGCACGGACGGGGCCAGGCTTTCGTACATGGGGCTGCTCACGCCGAACCTCTTCACCGGCGGCGAGGCATTCCACAGCAAGATCGAATGGGTGCCTGTCCAGGTGATGGAACAATCCGTCGAGGTAATTGTGAATCTTGCCGCGGTGTGGGCGGAGAAATCGCTGGGAGGGTGAGGAGTGCGCCGAGGGCGGTATTCCCTGGAGTTAGGCATTACAGAGCCATGAATGCAGAAACCAGAATCTCTAACGAACGGTCATCGCATTCAGCGATCACCCAGTTTGCCGCCAGGGTCAGCCGCTAGTTCCTTGATTTTCTCGAAACCGACTTGAAGAAACAACTGGCGCCTCGTCGCAAGATTCACCTCAAGGACGACGCCGGCTTCCGCACCGGATTGCCACTTCGAAAGTATCCGACGCTCTACTCAGCAGTCTGGAAGCTCCTCTCGGTTCCCGTCGGCAACCTCGCACCCATGCGAATTCCCCGCAACCGTCACACTGCAGCAATCAGCCCGACGCTCCGGGACCTCATCCGCAAGCACGTCGACAGCCTTGAGCCATGCGCTTTTGATGCGGTCAGAAAGGATACTCTCGACTTCGCTCGTCGAAAGCGGGGAGGGGCTGTTGAGAACCCCGAGGCCTACGTCGAAGACGTGCAATCGCTGTTTGTCGAATCTGTCGGCAAGCGCATTGTTACCCCGATCCTCGCCCTCCTAGACGGGCCGTTCCGACAACAGTCCTACTCGGCGGTCGAGTCGGTCTATGAGGTCGAAACCGACCTTGTGGACACACTGGCCCTCCAAGTTGTCGAGCAGCTTCCGACGGCGCTGAACACGATCATCGTCTCGATCCCGCCCGACTTCGGAGCAGCCGAGAAGGTATTGAATGAATTTTTCGCTGAAAGAGAAGCCAAGGAACGGATTAAGGCGTTTTTCGAGGACTTCGCCACGGCCGATGCATATCAGGAAATGCGGGACCTCACGAACTATATGCGTCTGGGTGGCGAAAGCCTGCAGATGTATCTCTACGTCTGTGAGCTTCGGTTTGGAACGGCGGTTTTCCCAATCTTCTATATCCCATCTTCAGTTACTTTGGATGAGAAGAGCGGAGATCTGACCGTCGAGTTCGACCCACATCTCTACGTCCACAAACGAGCCATCGACTACATCGTGCAAGAGATCGAGTCGTCAGCGGTCAAACTTGCCCTTTCGCCGATCGACGATCGTATCATCTACCTCGATCCGCAAAAGCCTTTCCTCGACGAGATCGACCGGATTCTGGCCAGGATGTCCGCGACCTTTGACTTGGTGGGCGACTTTGATGTCCGGCAACCGAAGATCGAGACCGTCGCCTCAGCCAACCTGCGGCTGTCAAAGACAGCCTACTTTGCCGTCTTTGACAAGTCCGATGAAGCGTTGCTGAATGACTACGAAGCACTGCTGACGGCGGTCGACGAAGATCAGAAGAGTGTCACCGACATGTTCGAGAACATCATTCGTGGCTTCCTGATCGACGAACCGATCAGCGTCCGTGAGCGGGTGTCCGATCTCTGGGATCAGACTCCGATCCACGACCGGCTGGTGGCAGTGTCGCCTATTCCTCTCAACGAGGAACAGCGGAGGATCATCATGACCCTGGACGACCCCGCTTGCCACTTTGTCACGGTGCAGGGGCCGCCCGGTACCGGCAAGTCGCACACGATCACAGCCATCGCGTTCAATTGCATTCTGAATAGGAAGAATATCCTTATCCTCTCGGACAAACAGGAAGCCCTCGATGTGGTCGAGGATAAGCTGAAGTCGGCCCTGTCTTCGGTCCGCCAGGACGACGACTTCCCTGATCCCATCTTGCGGCTTGGCAAGACCGGTAGCACTTATACCCGACTTATCTCGCAATCCTCACAGGAGAAAATCCGCAACCACTACCGGGCGACCAAAACCCACGCCTCGAGCCTCTCCGCCGAGACCGATGCCACTCGCCGGAAGATCCAGCAATCGATCACGAAGACCATCAACGCCTACGCTACTGTGCGACTTAACGAAGTCGAAGAGCTGCATCGTCTCGAGGAGCAAATCGAGGCCCGGATTCCGTGCTTCACCCAGACCTTGCAAATCCCGAGGGGCGCAAGCCATCTTGATCAGCTTGACGCGGCACTGGCCGAGGCTGACAGCGCGCTATCGGCCCGGGAGTTCTTCTCTCGGCGCTTTGAAGCCGGCTCCTTTGTGGCGCTTCTATCGCTCGTACGGGCCTATTCCGTGGCCTCCCAGCTCGACCACCTGCGCAAGAGCAAACCGGCGCTCAGTCTGTTTGAATCGATCGGTCCACGTCACCAGTCGATTCTGCACCGATTCATCGTCGAATACGACGAACTGCGGATGCCTATCTTTGGTTACTTCTTCCGGGGTTCCAAAGTACGGACGCTCAACACGCGGTTCGGACAAGAGCTTCCATGCGCCAACAGCCTCGACGTGCACAAACGCCTGCGCGACCTTCGAAAGGTTCACAAGTCACTGATCGTCATCAAGCAAACGCTGACTGAGGACGGCTTGGCCGATGACGTGGGCGAGGTCGTCTACCGGATTCTTCTAAGCGATGTCCAGTCCTGTGGCGATGCCAAGGCGATCCGTCACCTGCTCGAAGCTCGCGAAAGTGGTTGGAACCGATGCTGAACCTTTCGCCCGTCTGGCCGTGGACGGCCAAACCTTCGAGACTGCGGGGGAACTCCTCGACTTCGTTATCCGCGCATCCCACTACATGCTCCTGTGGCGGAAAATTTACCAAACACTTGCCTCGGCCCCCGACTTCGATTACGTCGGCTCCAAGTCGAAGCTTGAACAGCTCTATACAACATGGATGACCCGCGAAATCGACCGTCGCTTCGTGGAGTTCGTTGAGAAAAGCCGGACCACGGCCAAGACACTCGGTGGAGTGATCAAGGCCAAGCAACAGTTCCCGCAGGATGCTTTCGAGGGGTTGAAGGAAGCCTTTCCCTGCATCATCGCTGGTATCCGGGAGTTTGCCGAATACATGCCCTTGAAGCAGAACATCTTCGATGTTGTGGTTATCGACGAGGCGAGCCAGGTATCGGTCGCGCAAGCTTTCCCAGCACTTCTGCGGGCGAAGAAGGTGGTGGTGTTCGGGGATCAGAAACAGTTCTCAAATGTAAAGTCGGCCAACGCCAGCATCGCACTTAACCAGGGTTACCTCACCGATCTGGAGCTGTATTTTCGGGAGCACATTTCCACCGCTGCGGACAAGATCCAGCGGCTCAAGCAGTTCGACGTGAAAAACTCGGTCCTGCAGTTCTTCGACTTGATCGCCAACTACACCGACATGCTCCGCAAGCACTTTCGTGGTTACCAGGAACTGATCAGTTTCTCGTCCAAGTATTTCTACGACGGTCAGCTCCAGGCCATCAAGATCAGGGGCAAGCCGGTAGAGGATATCATCGAGTTTTCATTTGTCGAGCTTTCCGAGAAGCCGGAGCGCTACAGGAACATCAACACGCCGGAAGCCCAGTTCATCCTAGAACGGCTCCGGGCAATGGTTGACGAGGAAGAAGGTACAACGGTCGGAATCATCACACCCTTCCGGGAACAGCAGCAGCACCTCACCAGACTCATCTTCGCCGATGCATACTCCAACAGGTTTGAACAGGACCTGCGACTCAAGATCATGACTTTCGATACCTGCCAGGGTGAAGAGCGTGATATGGTCATCTACTCGATGGTCGCCACGCCGACGCAGGATTTGCTCAATTACGTCTTTCCAGTAAGCCTTGAAAACACCGAA
>JACQXT010000170.1 GCA_016208665.1 Chitinivibrionia bacterium
AGAGCCCCCACCCCACCATGCCGTAGTGACCGGGTGCGGAGAAATCCTTGTTTCTGTAGATATCGTCGGACACGGGAAACTGGTTGCGGAAATCGACGGGGTTCTTGGGAAGTTCGGGATAGGGCTTCACCGGTTTTGCCAGGTCTTCCAGCCAGGGGATCTTCACGCCGTGAAGAAGGATCACGCCGCCCTCGTGGTCGATGGAACCGGTAAGGGTGTTCAGTATGCTGATGGTGTGACGGAGCCGCCAACTGTTGGAATAGTTCGGGCCTGCGGCGTCGCGCTTGAAGGTGGGGACAAAGGCATAGGGCGCGGCCGCGGCAAAATCCTTCGCGATTTTTGCGATCGCCTTGGCAGGGACTTCGCTGATCTTTGCAGCCCACTCGGGGGTACACTTCGCGGTGGTCTCTTTCAGAAGCTGGAGCACAGGCTTTGCTTCTATCTGCTGACCGTCGACGGTTATCTTGAAGGCTCCGCCTTCCAGGGCAGGTGCATCGCAGGTGTCTATGGGCTCGGCCTTTTTGTGGGTAAGAGACCAGGTCATCACGGTCCCCTTGCTGTCTTTCACGGTCTTCTTCGTCTTTACGTCCACCAGGGCCGGGGCGTCGCTATAGGTCTTCAGGAACTCCTTGTTGTACTTCTTGCCCGCCACGATGGCGTTCACCATTGCCAGAGCCACGGCAAGGTCCGTTCCCGGTTTGATGGGATAATATTCCGTCGCAAAGGCGTCGGCCAAGGGTGTCCTCAGGGGGTTGAACATTACGATCCTGCAGCCGTTCTTCTTGCCTTCCGCCCAGTGATTGAGCATCCCTGCCTTGCCGCACTTGGAGAGGGAATCAAATCCGAACCAGACCTGGTATTTCGCCTTGTCGAAATCGTATCCCGCCACGTGGTGGGAAGGTGTGTAGGTGCTTGAGTAATACTTGTTGGGGGGGTTGGTAAGCGTGAGGCAGTTGATATAGTAGTGAGTGCCGAAACACTCTGTCCTCTGGTCGCTCCGTATGGTCCCCAGAGAGCGCGCGAGTTTGTTCGTGTAAGGGTCTCCGGGAGAACACATGAGGATCTCCTCGGGCTTGAAAGTCTTCAGCTTGGCAATAATCTCATTCACTGCATCGTCGGTCTTGATGGTGACCCAGCCCGCATCGTAATCCGTGCCCTTCTTGGGGTTTGTTCTCTTCAGGGATACGAGGAGCCTGTCGGGATCATAGAGGGAATCTACGAATCCAAGGCCCTTTATGCAGAATTTGCCTCTTGCCACCGGGTCCTCCGGCCTGCCCTCGAGGGTGATCGCCCTTTCCATACCCGTTACCGGGTCAACGCCTACAACCACGTAGTAGGCACAATCGGCCTCGCAGGCGCGGGCACAGACCTGGGGGATCCGCTTCACTATCTTATACGGTTCCTGTTCCTGCGGGTGTTTGCCGAAGGGTGCCTGTGCGGAAAGGTTCCGCAGGGGGAAAACACTCATCGACGCTGCTGCGCCGGCCAGGGTCACGACTTTCAGAAAACCTCGCCTTGTTACTCCATCCTTGAAATCCATGTACCTTTACCTCCTGTGTGGGAACGCAGGGAGTTCAACAAGAGCATGGTTCCTGCCCGCGAACGGACCAGACCCCAGACTATGAACCACCGGCTTCCTCTGTTGGGATGTTATGTGTGTAGTACGACAAAGTTGCAGAAATTGTTTCATCGGGTATTGCGCGGTTCCTGAGGAACCCTTATATTTATCGCTGTAAGGTCGTCAAAAAGTCAAGTGAAATCGCGCACATACGAAGCTGCCCGGGGTCCTGATAGTAACTTTTCCTAACCAATAGCATCCCGCATACCACGAAACAAACAAAACGTTCCCTGAAAAAAAGGAAAGAAAGAGGGGCCAGGCCCCCGCGTCCGAGGGCAGGCGAGAGCCCCGGAAGGGCAGAAGGTAAGAAGGTGGCTGCGCCCGCCAGGGTGAGAAGGTTTGAAGTTGAGTATCTTTAGCGACTTCCCTGCCTGTTCGGCAGACAGGTGTCGCCGGGTACCCGCCATCCAAGGATGGTGGGTGCGGGAGGCTCGCACGGCTTGGCCGGGTGAGGGGGCGACGTTAGCCCCGGTCTTTCAGTTCAGCGACTTCTGTCGCGAGAGGGGGAGGCTCGCACGGCTTGGCCGGGTGAGGGGGCGACGTTAGCCCCTTACAATAGCAAGTCTGGACAAAGGCCCTCTTTTGTACTTTAATATCGACTTCAGCAGGACCAATGCAAAAGCATCCCCGGAGGAACATTTGGCAGAAGGCAGAACCCATATCATCCAGGACCTCAAATCGCAGCTCAACGCCTCCCAGTATGAGGCGGTCACCACCACGGAAGGCCCTGTCCTCGTCATCGCAGGCGCAGGAAGCGGCAAGACGAGGGTTATAGAATACCGCTCCCTCTACCTTGTTCAGCAGGAGATCGACCCCGAATCGATCCTGCTCCTCACCTTCACCCGCCGAAGCGCCCAGGAGATGATCGAGCGGGCATCGCGGAACGATCCCCGGTGCTTGAAGATTGACGGCGGCACCTTTCACTCCTTTGCGAGCAAGACCTTGAGGGTCTACAGCAAGAATCTCGGCTTGTCCAACTCCTTTACCATATATGATGAGGGCGACGCAGAGGAGGCGATCCGGCGCTGCTGCAACAAGATGGGATACGACCAGGACAAGGAGTTCCCCAAGAAGAACGAGCTGAAGAACGTCTTCAGTCTCTGCATCAATAAAGGGATGGCGGTTGACGACGCGGTCCTTGCGACCTACGTGGATTACGAGGACCGGCTCGGGGAGATCAAGACCGTACAGAAGGAGTATGCCGAGTATAAGCTCAGGAACAACTGCGTCGATTACGACGACCTCCTGGTCTATCTCAGGGTCGTCCTCGGCATAGATGAGATACGGGAGCGGCTCTCATCGAGGTACCGGTATATCATGGTCGACGAATTCCAGGACACCAACGGCGTCCAGGCGGATATCGTCCGGCTTCTCGCCATGAAGCACGGCAACGTGATGGTCGTCGGGGACGATGCACAGAGCATCTATGGCTTCAGGGGTGCCAACCACCTGAATATCCTTCGCTTCCCCAATGAGTTCGAGGGCTGCAAGGTCATCAAGCTCCAGGAAAACTACCGCAGCACCCAGTCCATCCTCGATGTGGGCAATGCGGTCCTGAACAACATGTCCCACAAATTCGAGAAACGGCTGGTGTCGGCAACGGGCGCCGTGGGCCAGCAACCAATGCTCACATGCTTTGACGACGTCTACGAGGAGGCTGCCTGGCTTGCGCGCAAGGTTCAGGCCATGAAGGGGAGAGGCATTGCCTTGCGGGATATGGCGGTGCTCTTCCGGACTGCCTTCACCTCCATGCCCCTCCAGACCGAACTGATACGGGAGGGGGTACGGTTCAAGCTCTTCGGGGGGCGCAAATTTTACGAGATGGCCAATGTGCGCGATGTGGTCTCCTATCTGCGGCTCGTGGCCAACCCTGCCGATGAGCTGGCATGGCACCGGGTCCTCATGCTCCTGCCCGGTATCGGCGCCAGGACTGTGGAAAGGCTGCTTCAGCTCATCGTCCATTACCACAGCCTGGCCGATATTATCGACAAAGTCTTCACGCCCTTCTGCAGCGGCCAGAAGAACTCGGAGGTGTTCGTCTCCCTGAAGAAGCTTCTCGGGGACCTTTGTGCTCCCTCCATACTCCCGGCCCGGCAGGTGGAACTCGTCATGGGGCATTACGAACCCATAATGAGGCTGAAATACAAGAAGGAACCGTCGAGGGTAAAGGAACTCTTCATGCTGGGGCAGATGGCCCAGAGGTACCGCACCCTGAAGGACTTTCTTGCCGATGTGGCTGTCGACCCTGACAAGGATGCAAATGATGATGATTTCGAGTACCTCACCCTCTCCACGGTCCACTCGGCAAAGGGGCTCGAATGGGGCAAGGTCTTCATTATCGGGCTTGTGGACGGCATCTTCCCGTCGAACAGGTCCGTCGACGATGCGGCCGACCTGGAGGAGGAGAAGAGGCTCTTTTACGTGGCAGTCACCAGGGCAAAGGAGGAACTCTTCTTGAGCTTCTACACCGCTAAGGGCGCCAACGAGTATGTAAAGGCAAGGCGCTGCAGGTTCCTCGACCCTGAAAACGTGGGAAAGACCTTCGACACTAGGACCATGGAGCCTGTCTCCAGACCCGTGTACCGCAGGTCAGGGTACAGGTAGAAAGCCAGCCTGCACCGCGGACCTCTAATCCGCAAAGAGGATCTCGAAGTCCTCTCATCCGGCCATTTTTATCCAATCTTTCCGATTTTCGCGTCAAGAGTTAGATACCCTGCAAATCGTTGCCAGTATTGCCTTTGCCGCTATTCTGCGGATGTGCCGAAACTGGTTCGGCAGTGTATACAAAGCCACTTTCCCTCTTCTTTTCTTGACTCCGGTGTGAAATATATGTTAAACATGTTTACTTAACGAACATGATTAACTATGAAACTAGGGCAACAGGATGAACAGACGTGAATCATCGAAGAACGAAACCAGGCGCCTCATTTTGGAGGCGGCAAAGGCCCTCTTCGCAGAAAAAGGTATGGAGGAGTCTACGCTCAGGGACATCGCGGCGAAGGCCGGGGCATCCCCCGCTTCAGTCATCGTCCACTTCAAGAACAAGACGGCCCTGCTCGAAGAAGCCCTCGTGGATGACATCGATCGAAGCTTTTCGGCCCTTGTCGGCTCCATGCCTGAAGGCGCCGGGTTTCTCGCGAGGGTGATGCACCTCTGGACCGGCATGTTGTGGGCCTACGACCGGAACAGAAACCTCTACAGGGCACTCATCAGCCATACCATATTTCAGCCGGCAGGCGAGACTCCTGGCATGTCCAAACAGTCCGACGAGTGCATCCGCCTGCTCTCCACGATGATCGAGGAGCAGAAAGCAGCCGGTGTGCTGCATCCCGACACGGACCCCTTTGTTGCCTCGGCATCCCTCTTCTCCCTTTAGGTCGGGGCCCTTATCGGCCTCT
>JACQXT010000158.1 GCA_016208665.1 Chitinivibrionia bacterium
CCTCCAAGGCCCGCAATGCCTTGATCTCTCGTTCTTGTCGCTCAATGTAACCGCTATATTTCACTGAAGATTCAACGTGCGCCCATAACGATTCGAGCTCCGGCTCCGCGCCTTCCGCGAAAGGCTGAATATGGGAAAAGCGAACTTCGGGGCGCCTCAGCACCTGGAGAAGCGTGCTTGGCTTGCGCACCTCTTCGAGCCCTAAAGACTTGAAATGCATGTTCCCGTCGCGCATCGGGAAGATGCTGTCCCGGAGGAGTTCGATCACCGAGGATACAGCGTTAGTCCGCTTCTGCACCTTTTCGAATTCCCGATCCGGAACAAGGCCGAGGCTGTAGCCGTAGCGCATAAGCCGTTCATCGGCATTGTCTTGCCTGAGGAGCAGGCGGAATTCCGCGCGGGAGGTGAACATCCTGTACGGTTCGCGAATCTCCTTGGTGATGAGGTCGTCGATGAGCACTCCGATATAGGCTTCATCTCTTCCGAGCACGAGCGGATCCCGGCCAAGGAGCTGCTGCGAGGCGTTGATGCCGGCAATCAAGCCCTGCGCGGCGGCTTCTTCATAGCCGGATGTTCCGTTGACCTGACCGGCAAAGTAAAGCCCCTGCACATTCTTGGTTTCCAACGTTCGCTTCACCTGGTCCGGCGGGAAGTAGTCGTATTCAACCGCGTAGCCGGGCCTCTTCAGAATCGCGCGGTCCAACCCGGGAATTGCTTGCAAAACAGCAAGTTGCACATCAATCGGCATGCTCGTCGAAATGCCGTTCAGGTAGAGCTCCGGATGGCCGCGTCCCTCCGGCTCAACGAATATCTGGTGATTTGTTTTCTCGGGAAAGCGCACTACCTTGTCTTCGATCGACGGGCAATAGCGCGGCCCGATACCTTTGATCTCACCTGCGAAGAGGGGAGAGCGGTCCAGGTTGCGCCGGATGGCTTCGTGGGCTCGTTCATTCGTATGTGTGAGATAACAAAGAACTTGTGTTTGTTCAATTACTTTCGTTCTATGGGAAAACGGCGTCGGATCATCATCTCCGTGCTGAGGCTCGAACTTGCTGAAATCAACCGAATTAGCGAGCACCCGCGGTGGCGTGCCCGTTTTCAGCCTCCCTATTTTGAACCCCTGTTTGCGAAGGGCTTCTGACAGGCCGTTCGAGCTCGGGTCGCCTTCTCTTCCGCCTCGAACCTTTCTTTCTCCGACGTGCATCAAACCCCTCATGAAGGTTCCCGATGTGACGATGCACGCGTTCGATTCGATGAGCGTTCCATCGCGGAGAGTCACGCCTCGCACCCGGTAGTGGTCTATCGAGACGTCGATCGCTTCGGCCTCTTCGATGTGGAGATTCTCTACGCCCTCAAGGAGTTCTAGCATCTGCTTATGATACAAGGCCTTATCAACCTGTGCGCGAGGCGACCAGACGGCCGGCCCTTTGGCCCGATTGAGCATCCTGAACTGGATCCCCGCCCGATCGGTGACTTCTCCGATGACGCCGCCGAGCGCGTCCACCTCCTTGACGAGGTGTCCCTTGCCGAGGCCGCCGACCGCGGGGTTGCACGGCATATGAGCGATGCGGCGTTTCTGCATCGTAAGCATCAGCGTCTTGAATCCCTTCCGCGCCGACGCCACCGCCGCCTCGCATCCCGCGTGGCCGCCTCCTATGACAACGATGTCGAATTGCTTATTCATAAATATTTCGATAATTAATTATATCCGGAATAAATATCTCGATCACTTGCCGATGCAGAACCTCGAGAAGATCGAGTCGAGAAGATCGTCCGAGTACTTTCGGCCGGTCATTGATTCATAATGCTGCAGGAGCTCCCTGATTTCAACCGCCAATATCTCCAGGCCTTCGCCCCGTTCGAGCAGATCGATTATTGTTGCGCACTGTCTCCTGGCGGATTGGAGCAAGCCGATGTGCCGCGAGTTCAGGACAACCCTCTCGCGCGCGATCCTGCTCAACTCGTCCGTGCAGGCGCATTCGAGAAGCCGCGCCTTGAGAATATCCGTCCCTTCGCCTGTTCTTGCAGAGAGACGCACCGAGTAGAATTCCGGAAACCAGGCATGATGATCGTGATCCGAGAACGCCGCAGGCAAATCGATCTTGTTCACAACGATGATGGTTCTGTCTCTCGGCAATTGCTTGAGCGCGCTCGCCGCATCGGCGCTCGGCGCTTCGGATCCGTCGATGACGAACAGCACAATGTCCGCGGCCGTTGTCGTGTCTTTGGCCAGCTCGACCCCGATCGCTTCAATGGAATCGCCCGCCTTCTCTCTCAGGCCCGCGGTATCCTGGATGAGAAACAAGAGGCCGCCGATGCCGACCGGTTCCCGTAACACATCGCGCGTGGTGCCGGGAATCTCCGTGACGATCGCCCGCTGCTCTCCAACGATCATATTGAAAATGCTGCTCTTGCCGGCATTCACGGGTCCCGCGATGGCTACGCGGATGCCCTCCCGGAATGGTCGGCTGAAGGAGGATCCCGCGAGGAGATCTTCTGTTTCCCGCCTCTGGCCGTTTAGCCCCTCCCGGGCTCCGGTCCTGTCCAGCGGTTCGATGTCCTCTTCGGCGAAATCGATGCTCGCTTCCACCGTCCCCAGGAGCGAAACCGTTTCATCCGCCAGAGCATTGATCCTCCGCGACAGGGCGCCCTCGAGCTGCCTCTGGGCTACCTTCCGCTGGAGCTCGCTTCGCGCATGGATCAAGTCGCACACGGCTTCCGCCTGAGTCAGATCCATCTTCCCGTTGAGGAACGCTCTCTTCGTGAACTCGCCCGCTTCCGCCGCCTTCGCTCCGTTCGAGAAGAGAAGTTCAAGAATAGCCTCGACGATCAGGGGGCTCCCGTGGCAGCTGATTTCCACGACATCTTCGCCCGTATAGGAGTCCGGGCCTCTCATCACGGCGCCGACGACCTCGTCGAGAGCCTCGCGGCCGCCGGACACAATAAATCCGTGAT
The DNA here is from genome assembly GCA_016208665.1 of Chitinivibrionia bacterium. GTDB lineage: Bacteria > Krumholzibacteriota > Krumholzibacteriia > WVZY01 > WVZY01 > JACQXT01. The sequence continues at coordinate 2,956 of JACQXT010000158.1, forward strand.
AGAGTTTCCTGTGGGCCCACCGCCCGGGAGCGACGGAGGCTCCTCCTGCGGTCCTGAAAATCTTCGATAGGATTAAAAGCGCATCCGCGCCGGAGACGCGGATTACGGCAATCCCTGCTTCTCCCGGAGGGGTGGAGAGGGAAGCGATTGTATGCTCGATTGCGCCCATTGCATCGGGTGAGGTATCCGCGCTCCTGTCGGATTATTCCGTTTTAGCTGCCCTGCCGTGTGCGTCGTTCGATTTCGGCGTGACGACGACCTTTCGCAGCAAACCGTCCCCGATCGTATAGGTCGAAACACCGCCCATTTCGGAAATGGCGAGGTGAACGATGCGGCGGTCGGCCGCCTTGAGCGGTTCGAAATCTATTTCCTTGCCGGTCTCTTTCACTTTCTCGGCGACCTTTTTCGCTTTTTCCACAAGCAGCCTGTGTTTGCGCCGGACGTATCCGCCGACATCAACCGTGATCTTGCTGTGCTGGCCCGTCTTGCTCGTGAACAGGCGGTTGATCACATGCTGGAGCGAAGCCAGCGTTTCTCCCCGCCTGCCGATCAGAAGGCCGTCGAGCCCGGTGGATTCGATATTCACGAACGTCGTGTCGGGATTCTCTTCGATCGACAGCTTGAACTCTATCCCCATGAGAGACATGACCTTGTTGATGATCTCCCTGAGCACGACCATGTTTTCTTCCTTCGCCGCGGGTTCCCTGCGCGTGACGCGGATCGAAACCACTTTCGTGCCGAATAACCCCAGAAAGCCCTTGCTCGCCTCGGGAAGGATCTCGATGTCGACCTCTTCGCGGGCGGCCTTGAGTTCCTTCAAGGCTTTCTCGAGAGCGTTTTCTATCGTCTTGCCGCTTGTTTCAACCGAATGCGCCATGATGCATCACCTGTCTTTCTTCAATCTCTTTGTGTGTGATTGGGTATGTTTCATATTTGTATCATCGACTTCCTGCGCCATTGCTTCCTTTTTCTCTTCACGCACTTCCTTATTAATATAATACTGCTGGGCTATCGAAAGCACATTATTGACAAACCAATACAGAACGAGCCCGGACGGCATGCTGTAGAAAATAAACGTAAAGATAACCGGCATGAGGTACGTCAGCACCTTCGGCTGCGAGGCGCCGGGCGCCGATCCGGTAATCGATCCTCCTATCTTCGTCTGCAACAACATGCCTGCCCCCATGAGCAGCGGCAGGAGGCTCACCTTGTTCGCGATGATCGGCAGCGAGACGGGAAGCAAGAACAGAACGTCCTGCTGCGATAAGTCGTTGATCCAGCCGACAAAAGGGGCCTGGCGCAGCTCGATGGTGTATTTCAATACACTGAAAAGCGCTATAAAAACCGGCATCTGCAGGAGAAGCGGCAGGCAGCCGCCGAGCGGATTGACGCCTCCCTCCTTGTAGAGTTTCATCGTTTCGGTGCTGATCTTCTGCCGGTCGTTCTTGTATTTCTCCTTGATAGCCTGCAACTTAGGCTGCAATTGCTGCATGTCCCTCATCGATTTGAAGCTCTTATTCGTCATGCGGTAAAAGAGGACTTTCGTGATGATCGAAAGGATGATAATGATGATGCCGTAATTCGGAATCACTTTATTGAATGCGATCAGGCTCCAGAGAATCAGCCAGCTCACGGGCCTGATCCACTTGTATCCCATGTTTACGTTCTTCTCGAGGCCGACCCCGAACGACTTGAGGCCCTTCAGATCAAGCGGCCCCACGTAGATGGAGACCTCCTGCTCGATCTCGCCTCTCCGCTCCTTGACCGGCATGTCGAGGCTTGCATTCAGGAAATGGTCTTGCTTGCGTCCAAGGAACTCGACCTTCCCCCCCGACGACTCGCTCGGAATCATCGCCGCGATGAAGTACTTCGTCTGGAGAGACACCCACCGCACCGTTCCCTCGAAATGCTCGGAACTCTTTTTGGAGAAATCTTTTGGCTTGAGCGCGTGCAGTTCCTCCCCGAGCTGCGTCGCTGCTTGGAAGCTCATGTAATCATCGAGTGTATTCTCTTCGGTGGACCTCAGGCCGCGGCCGAACCCCCAGACCAGGCTCCGAACGAACGGGAACGAAGCCGGCTGAAGCCGCATGCCGGCTTTAACCGTATAGCTGCTTTCCGAAAACGCATAGTACCGGGAGATCGTGCCGCCGTTTTCTCCCGTCGCCCGGAACTCCAGCTCGAATTTACGATTGCCCTCGCCCAGCGTGATCCGGGTGCCCGTCGGCAGGGGTTGGGACGAGCCCTGGGCATAGGCTTCGAATCCGGCTTTGGATAGAGGGACCTTCTTATCGGTTCCGGCCAGGACAATCGATGAGAATCCGGCAGAAAGCGAATCGTTCGGTTCCGGCAACAGCTCGACGGGAAGCCCGCGTGTCGGGAACTTGAGGAGCTGGATGGACGTGATCTCTCCGCCGGCGGTCGATAAGCGAATTTTGTAGAAAGAATTGATTACTTCAATGGTGCCGGCCGAGGCCCGGTCGATTCGGGGAAGCAGCTGCGGCGCGGTGTCCGCGTCGGCCGGCCGGAGCAGGGCCGTCGAATCATGGGGCGAGCCTTGCCCGCTCACCGCGGCCAAGGAATCGGCGGCCTGCTGGGACTTCGCCAGTTCCTGCCGCTCCACGCGTCCTTTTTCCAGGGTGGGGGAGTACAGCCAATAAAAACCGATGAAGAGGAGCATGGAAAGCGCGAATGCGATAAACGCTCTCCTGTCGAGATTATCCATCGTTCTCTCTTTCAGGGGACATTGTCGATCCCGCCCGGATGCCATGGGTGACACTTTGAAAGCCGTCTCAACGAATACAAACCGCCCTTGGCCACGCCATGTTTGCGGATAGCTTGCCCGGTGTAGTCCGAGCAGCTCGGATAGAAACGGCACCGGGGCGGAATGAGCGGAGATATGCCCTTCTGGTAGAGCGCCACCAACCACAATGCCGCGCGGCTGCCGGGGTTCATATACTGTTCGGCTCCTGTTTCAAGAGCCCCTCTTTGAGAAGCCCGTTCTCCAGATCGGCCGCTACCGTGCGATACGGCTCCTCCAGCAGAGCCGGCCTCGCGATGAACACCAGCCACAGCTTCGACTCGGCCAGTCTAACCTCAATCCGCCTCCCGGCTTCTCTGAGTATCCTCTTGGCCCTATTTCGCTTTACGGCGTTGCCGACCCGCTTGCTCGCCACAACGCCGAAGCGCGTCGAATCCACACCGTGCGAATCCCGCAGGTAAAAAACGATGACCGTCTTGCAGTCGAGCTTCTTCCCGTGCTGATACACATGCCGAAACTGCCAGTTCCTGCGAAGGACGTCCACGGCTGCTCCCTCGAATACCGGCCTCGGCGACGGCGCGCCGTCGCGCGCGTTCCGCCGGCAAGGGGAAATAGAAAAGACAGCGCCGGCCGGTCCGCCGCCGCTCGAACAATGTCCGGCTGTTAATCGGAAACGGTCAGGCGTTTTCTGCCCTTTTTGCGGCGATTCTTCAACACGAGCCGCCCGCCCTTGGTGCTCATGCGCTTTCTAAAGCCGTGGTCTTTCAGCTTTTTTCTGATACGCGGTTGAAATGTTCTTTTCATGACAGCCTCTTGGAAAGCACCCGCGGATATCACACAGAGGAAACAGTTTGTAGAACGTTATTAACTCTTTAACCCTGCGAGCACTGCGTGAGAGTTCAAACGGCGCTATCGTTTCATGTATACGTAATGAATACAGCCATACCGGCACACATGACGGGGATGGACGCGATATTCAAGTGACTTAAACTATATGAAATGCGCCGCCGTGTCAAGCGATTTATGGAACGGGAGCGCCGGCGCGCGAGCGGCGAGCAGCCAAGTGGCGCGCGAGCCAGGACCGCGAACGATGCGACCGATGTGTTCGCGATCAGTAATCCACAGGATGCTGCGCCGTATTTCTTTGATATCGCATCCTTTCTCCAATCTTGTGAGTAACTTTTTTTTGCTCTTGAACCCGCCTCTCATTTTCTGGTACCTTCACCGTCGTCCCGTTTGCAAACTTCTTCTGTCATTTTTTCCCTTTGAAGCATCATCAACCGGGAGTCCGTTGTGGACAACTTTTCGAAACGAGCGGTTTCTTTTCGCGCAACTCTTTTTCGTTTCTTTAGATAGCGCGTTGTCCACATTTGTGGATAAGCTTGCAAGCGCCCGACATTGCGAAGCCGGAATCAATAACGACCGTTTGCCCCTGGGAGCACTTGTATCTCCAGAGCACTATCGCCGCATCGGCGCCCGGGGGTGTGCATTCTATTAGATCCATATGCCGTCGAGAAAGGACCGCGAGATGTCCATTGCCCTGCCGAGCGACGAAAAAGAACGCGATCGCGTCTGGAACGATTTTCTGACGTGCATCAATACGATGGTGAGCAAGCAAACCATCGAAACCTGGTTCAAGCCGATGCGCCTCCTCCCGAGCGACGGCGACTGCGTCGCCATCGAGTGCCCGAGCAAGTTTTTCATCGATTGGGTCGAGGAGCACCACCGCGACAAGATCATGTACGCGTTCCGGAAGGCGCTCGGGTTCGAGCCCGCCCTTCGATTCGTCAACGGGAACGAATCGCCCGACGAGATCCTCGCCAAGCGCACCGGGGTCTCGCAGGCGCAGGCGCCCCAGCAGCTCCGCAAGAAGCCGCACTACAAGGGCGACCAACTGAACCCGAAATATACCTTCGGCGAATTCGTCGTCGGCAGCAACAGCCGCATGACCTACGCCGCCTGTCTCGCCGTTTCCGAGAAACCCGCCGTCGTGTATAACCCGCTGTTCATCTACGGGGGCGTCGGGTTGGGGAAAACGCATCTCATGCAGGCCATCGGCCACTATGTGCTCGAGAACAATCTCTCGCACAAGGTTCATTACAGCTCCGCCGAAACGTTCATGAACGAGCTCATAACGGCCATCCGGCTCGGCAATAGCCACGAATTCAGAGAGCGCTATCGCACCGTTGACATTCTCTTGATCGACGACGTCCAGTTTCTCGCGGGCAAGGAGAGCACGCAGGAGGAGTTTTTCCACACGTTCAACTCCCTGCACGGAAGCCGCAAACAGATCGTCGTAACCAGCGACCGGGGGCTCATCACCGACATCCAGCCCCCCGACTACGAAACGCGGCTCGCGATCCTGCGCAAGAAAGTCGAAAAGGACAAAGTGGAAATCCCGGACGATGTGCTGGCCTTGATCGCGGACAGCGTCAAGAGCAACATCCGCGAGCTCGAGGGAAGCCTCGTCAAGCTCCTGGTGCACGCGAGCGTGTACAAGCGGGATATCGAACTCGACATGGCGAAAGAGGTGCTCAAAGACTTCATCAAGTCGTCAACGAAAAAAATAAGCATCTCGACGATACAGAAGGTTGTGGCGCAGCACTTCCGCGTGCCGGCGGATGCGATGAAATCGAAAATCAGGACCGCCAAGTACGCGTTCCCGCGCCAGGTCGCGATCTATCTCTCGCGCGAGTTGACCAATTGCTCCCTGACTCAGATCGGCCAGCGTTTCGGCGGCCGCGATCACACGACCGTCATACATGCGTGCCAGAAGATCAGGGAGCTGCTCGATCGCGACGTGTCCCTCAAAGCGACGGTGCGGCAACTCATGAAAGACTTGAGTTGATTGCGCATCAACACTCTGTGGACAACACCGGGGAAATGTATGTGGAGCGTTCGGCCGATCTGGATAACCCCGCGCTTATCAACAATCGACGGCGGCATTCTCAACAGCGCCGCGCCTCTGTATGTCGCCGATTCAGAAAGAGATCGATATATATACCGACATATCAACACTCCCTACTACTACTTCTGCTTTAGATATAACAATAAGAAGTAGTGATTCTTATAGGACTTGAAATGCGCTTCATCCGGGAGTATAGTCGTAAAGCCGCGAAAAGATAATCAGGAGGTTCGGGAGTGAAGATCAGTATCGACCAAGAAGTGCTGCTGAAAAAAATAATGGGTATATCCTCCGTGGTGCCGACGAAGACGTCATTGCCGATCCTGTCGACGTTTCTTGTAGAGGCGGGGAAGGGCAAGGTGTTTTTCACCGCGAACGATCTCGATGTGTCGTTGACGACGGCGGTGGAATGCGAGCTGCACGGCGACGGCGAGATAGCGGTGCCGGGGAAGAAATTCTTCGAGATAGCGCGGTCGTTGCCGGCGGATAAGGTGGAAGTGAGCGCGGAGGGCGATAGGCTTTCGATAAAATGCAGAAAGAGCAGATTTAGGATAGTGGGAAAGAGCGCCTCGGAGTTTCCGAAGCTGCCGGAGCAGAAGCCGCTGGCCGCGTTCACGCTCGATACGAAGATCCTGGACACGATGATTTCAAAGACGATTTACGCGGTGTCGAACGACCTCACGAGACCGTCACTCTGCGGCGTGTTGTGGCAGCTCAAACAGGGCAGTTTTATCATGGTGGCGACGGACGGACACCGGCTCTCGAAAGTGGAGTATAGGGGGCAGTTCAAAGAGGGCGGGGATGCGGGGGACCGGGAGTTTATCGTATCGCCGAAAGCGCTGAACATTCTGCGCGCTCTCTTCGAAAACCGCGCCGAAGTTAGTATCAAGCTCGCCGAGAACCATATTACCTTCGATCTCGGAGACAGCATCGTGTACTCGCGGCTGCTCGAAGGCCCATTCCCGGACTACAACCAGGTCATCCCGCGGGAAAACAAGAAAGAACTCGTGGTAAACAGGGAGGAGTTCACACAAGCGTGCAAGCGCGTGTCCATCCTCTCGAGCGTCATAACGCACCAGATACGGATGTCGATCAAAGGGGACGCCGTTACGCTGAGCGTCAACACGCCGGACCTCGGCGAAGCCGTGGAGGAAATACCCTGTTCCTTCAACTCCGAGCAAATGGATATCGGATACAACGCGCGGTACCTTCTCGATATGCTCCGCACGATGGATACGGAGGACGTCAGTTTCCATCTTGACCGGAACGACAACGCCGGAATGCTGTTGCCGTACGGGGAAGAAGGGGACCTGAAGTACCAATGTCTGCTCATGCCGCTGCGCCTGAGCGACAGCGACTAGAAAGCGCCGGCGCGGCGCAAAGCCGCCCGGGCCGTACCGACGGCGGGGTTCGTCTCTGTGCACCTATTGAGCATCGCCACCGAACAGTTCAGGAATCTTCATTCCGCCCGCATCGAGGTTTCCCCGAACGTCAATGTGCTCGAAGGCGACAACGGCCACGGCAAGACCAACATGCTGGAGGCCGTGCAGATGTTCAGGTTCGGAAGGTCCTTCCGGACGCACCGCGACACGGACCTCATCCGCTTCGGCGCGCAGTTTTGCAGGGTCGAGGCGGAAGCGGCGATGGACGGCGGCCGCCGCGAAACCTTCGCCCTCTCGATCGACGAGGGCGGCAACAAGCGCATACGGGCCGGCGGCAAGGATGTGGCGAAACTCTCGGAGCTCGTGGGGAGGTATCCCTGCATCCTCTTCGGACCGCAGGACCTGAGGATCGTGAACGGGTTCCCCGCCGAGAGACGGCGGTTCGTCGACATGGCCGGAAGCATGGCGAATCGCGAGTACCTCGATGCGCTCAGATCCTACGGGCGTGTCCTCGCCCAGCGAAATGCAGCGCTCAAGGCGAGATGCGAGCTCGAGGAGCTGCGGGCCTGGAACGGCGAGCTGGTGTCGAGGGGAACCGCCCTTTCGCACGCCCGGAGCGGCGTGGCGGAGGAGCTCCGGCGGGAGATGCGCGCTTTCGCGGCGGAGCTCTCAGGCGCGGGCGACATCGACATGGAGTACGCGGGCGAAATCGGAGAGGCTGGGGAGTTTCTAGAACGGCTCCAGGCGGCCGAGCGCGAGGAACGAAGGCGCGGCGCGACACTCGTCGGGCCCCACAAGGACGACGTCGATTTGCGCATTGACGGCACCGATGTGAGGCGGTTCGGATCGCAGGGACAGAAGAGACTCTGCGCAGTGGTCTTGCGCCTCGCGGAAATGCGTTTCATAGAAGGGCGCCGCAACGAACGATGCATGCTCCTGCTCGACGACGTTTTCTCGGAACTCGACGCGGGTAACGGCGCCCGGCTGATGACTCTTTTGAGCGGTCCGCATCAGGTGTTTATAACTTCCCCGGCGCGCATACGCTGGGAACATCCAGGCGCGATAAGCACATTCCGCGTCGAAAGCGGACGCATCGAAGTGCAACTATTTGATAAAAAACAAGTTGCAAGCGAACAAAAAAGGCAAAAAGGCAAAAAAACCCTTTGAAAATCACATGAAAGAAAGTATCTTTTTTGCGTATGAACAGCAGTTCATTCGTTAAAGTTTCCGATATACTCCCCGCCATTCTGAAGAAAATCGGTCTCACGCAAAGGTTGGAGGAGAAGGAGATCCTGTCGCTCTGGGCGGAAGTTGCAGGGGATGAGATAGCCGCCAGGACCCGGGCGGTGAAATATGCCCGAGGTGTCTTGCATGTCCACGTCGCGCACGGCGCATGGATGCAGGAACTTCATTTCATGGAACAAGAGATTCTGAAGAAGTTCGCCGAGAAGGCCCCCGGCGCTCGCATCCAAAAAATACGCTTCGGCGCGATGAAGCGGGAATAGCACGAGAGGCACACGATGACACAAGAATACACAGCCAAGAAGATTCAGGTTCTCAAAGGGCTCGAAGCGGTTCGCAAGCGTCCGGCGATGTATATCGGGTCGACCGACATTCACGGCCTCCATCACTTGATCTACGAAGTCGTGGACAACAGCGTCGACGAGGCCATGGCGGGACACTGCACGTATATCGAAGTCGTCATCGATCCCAGCGGCGTGGTAAGCGTCCTGGACAACGGGCGCGGCATTCCCGTGGACATGCATCCGACGCAGCACCGGCCCGCCGTCGAAGTCGTTCTGACGACCCTTCACGCCGGCGGCAAGTTCGACCACAAGTCGTACGAGGTCTCCGGCGGGCTCCACGGCGTCGGCGTGTCCGTGGTGAACGCGCTCACGGAATTTCTCGAGGTCGAAATCGACCGGGACGGGGCGAAGTATTTCCAGCGGTTCGAAAAAGGCATTCCCGTGACGGATTTGATCGAACGCGGCCCCTCGAGCAACCGGGGCACGCGGGTGACCTTCTATCCCGACACGTCCGTGTTCAGCACGGTGGAGTACAGTTTCGAGACCCTGACGCAGCGCCTGCGGGAGCTTGCGTTTCTCAACCGCGGACTCCGCATCGTCCTCGAGGACAAACGGGGCAAGGAGAAGCGGCACGACTTCCAGTATGAAGGCGGCATCGTTTCCTTCGTGAAATATCTGAACGAGAACAAGCGCGCGCTCTCCGACGAGCCGATCTATATCCACTCGCAAAAAGACAACGTGGACGTCGAGATCGCGCTTCAGTACACGGACGCGTATGCGGAAAACACGTTCTCGTTCGCGAACAACATCAATACGATGGAGGGGGGATCCCACCTCGTGGGATTCAAGTCGGCGCTGACGAGAACCATAAACAGCTACGCCCAGAGCGCGAATCTGGTCAAGAAGGACAAAGAGAACCTGGCCGGGGAAGACGTGCGCGAGGGATTGACGGCCATCATAAGCGTGAAACTGCAGGAGCCTCAGTTCGAGGGGCAGACAAAAACCAAGCTCGGCAACAGCGAAGTCCGGGGAATCGTCGATGCGGTCGTCGGCGACGGATTGAGGGAGTTTCTCGAAGAGAATCCGGCGCCCGCCAAGCTGATGGTCGAGAAATGCGCAGCGGCCAACAGGGCGCGGGAAGCGGCCAGGAAAGCCAGGGATCTCACGCGCCGCAAATCGGCGCTCGAGTCGAATTCATTGCCCGGCAAGCTCGCGGATTGCTCGATCAGCGAACCGGATCAGTGCGAGCTCTACCTCGTCGAGGGCGATTCGGCGGGAGGTTCCGCAAAGCAGGCGAGCAACAGGAACTTCCAGGCCATCCTGCCGCTTCGAGGCAAGATACTCAACGTCGAGAAGGCGCGCCTGGACAAGATTCTTTCGAATGAAGAAATCAGGACGATCATCAGCGCGACGGGAAGCGGTGTCAAGGGCGAGGACTTCGATCTCACGAAGACCAGGTACCACAAAGTCATCATCATGACCGACGCCGACGTGGACGGAGCCCACATCCGGACGCTCCTGCTGACGCTCTTTTATCGCTACATGGACGATCTCATCAAGGCGGGGTACGTGTACATCGCGCAACCGCCGCTGTACCGGCTGAAGAAGGCCAAAAAAGAAGTGTATGCGTTCAACGACGAAGAGAAGGAACGCATCCTCAAGGATTGGGGCGGTCTCCAGGGCGTGTACGTCCAGCGCTATAAGGGACTCGGCGAGATGAACCCCGAGCAGCTCTGGGAAACGACCATGGATCCCGAGACGCGCGTGATACTCCAGGTAAAGATCGAGGACGCCATAGAAGCGGACAGGATGTTCAACATACTCATGGGCGACCAGGTGGAGCCGCGGAGGGAATTCATACAGGAAAATGCTTTGAACGTGAAGAACCTCGACGTGTAGGGCGGCGCGCGGCGCGGCGGGCGGACCCGCCGCGGCTTCCGGACCGGGAGCTCCGGCGCGGCGCCGGATTCGACGGCGGGCACACGCAGATCAAGGAGACATGAATGGCTGTCGATCGAGAAAGAGTGATTCCGATTCGCATCGAAGACGAGATGAAAAGCTCGTATCTCGACTACTCGATGAGCGTCATCATTTCCAGGGCGCTTCCGGACGTTCGGGACGGTTTGAAACCGGTCCACCGGCGGGTCCTGACCGCGATGAACGATCTCAATCTCACCCACACCCGCCCGTACCGGAAGTCCGCAAAGGTGACAGGGGACGTGAACGGCAATTACCATCCCCATGGAACGGCCGCGATCTACGAGACGATCGTGCGCATGGCGCAGGACTTTTCCCTTCGCTACCCCATTGTAGACGGCCAGGGAAACTTCGGTTCCGTCGACGGGGATCCGGCCGCGGCGGAGCGGTACACCGAAGTGCGGATGAAAGAGTTCGGCGAGGAACTCCTGGCCGATCTCGAAATGGAGACCGTCGACTTCGGGCCCAACTACGACGGTTCGAGGATGATGCCCCTGGTGCTCCCCGCGAAGGTGCCCAACCTCCTGGTGAACGGCGCGTCCGGCATCGCCGTGGGAATGGCGACGAACGTGCCGCCTCACAACATGACGGAAATCGTGGACGGCCTCGTATGCCTGCTCGAGAACCCGGATTGTGCGGATGAGGAGCTGTTCGAGCTCGTGCAGGGCCCCGATTTCCCCACCGCCGGCATCGTGCTCGGCAAGCTGGGTATATTGGAGGCCTATAAGACCGGCAAGGGGAGAG
>JACQXT010000159.1 GCA_016208665.1 Chitinivibrionia bacterium
CGACGAAATCCGCGATCGTGAAGTCGGTTTCATGCCCCACGGCGCTGATCACCGGTATCGGGCAGTCGAAGATCGCCCGCGCCACGGTTTCCTCGTTGAACGCCCACAGATCCTCGAGGCTTCCGCCGCCGCGGCCGAGAATGACGATGTCGACCGGGGCCAGGCGAGGCGCAAGTTCGAGAGCAGCCGTGATTTCGGGAGCGGCCTCTGATCCCTGCACGCGCACGGGAAGCAGCACGATCTCCACGCACGGCCACCGCCGTTTGAGCGTCGAGACGATATCCCGAACCGCCGCGCCCGTGGGCGACGTGATGACGGCGATGCGCCGCGGATACGCCGGGAGGGGCTTCTTGTGCTCCGGCGCGAACAGGCCCTCCTTCTCGAGCCGCGCGCAAAGCGCGCGAAACGCCCGTTCGAGTTCGCCGGCGCCCGCCTTCTCCATCGTGCGGGCGACGAGTTGGAACTGGCCGTACGGCTCGTAGAGCGTGAGCCGGCCGCGTGCGACGGCCAGCATGCCGTCTTCGGGATCAAAATCGAGCGAGAGCGCGTCGCCCTTGAAGCACACCGTGCGAAGCTGTGCGCCCGCGTCTTTCAAGGTCAGATAGAGGTGCCCCGACGAGTGCCGCTTGAAATTGGAGATCTCCCCCAGGACCGACACCTCGGGGAAGCTCTCCTCAATGAGGGCGCGGGCCAGTTCATTGATCTCGGTTACCGTGAGAATATCCCGTTCAGCTGAGGACATTTGGAGTCTTGACCTGCACGGTGAAAGCTTTGAGCGTATTGACCATCAGCATGGCGATGGTCATCGGACCGACTCCGCCGGGGACGGGGGTGATGTACGATGCTTTTTTCGATACCTCTTCGAAATCGACGTCGCCGACGAGCCGGTAGCCGGATTTTTTCGAAGGATCCTCGATGCGGTTGATGCCGACGTCCACGACGACGGCTCCTTCCTTGATCATGCCGGCGGTCACGAAACGAGGTTTTCCCATCGCCGCAACCACGATGTCCGCGCGGGCCGTGTGGTCCGCGAGGTCGGGGGTCCTGCTGTTGCACATGGTGACGGTCGCGTCCCCGCCCTCGCCCTTCATGGACAGAACGAGCGCCATCGGTTTTCCGACAATAAGGCTTCTTCCCAACACCACGGCCCGTTTTCCCGCGGTCGCGATGCCGTTGCGCACAAGCAGTTCCCGAATGCCGAGCGGCGTGCACGCAATGTAGCGGGGCGTTCCGGCGACGAGGAGCCCCATGTTCTCGGGATGAAACCCGTCGACGTCCTTGATCGGGCTTATCGCCGCTATCGCCATGGCTTCGTCGATGTGGCGCGGCAGCGGAAGCTGCAGGAGAATCGCGCTCACCGAGGAATCGCCGCTGAGATCCTTCAGAATCCCGAGGAGGGTCTCTTCCTTGATGTCCCGGGAGAGATGCATGGCATCGGATGTTATTCCGCACTCCTCGCACGCGCGCGCCTTGCCGCGGACGTACACGCTCGATGCCGGATCGTCGCCGACCTGCACCAGCGTAATCGAAGGCCGGGCGCCCGATGCGAAAGACGCGATCGTGTCGCGCACTTCCCGCTGTATCGTTTCGGCGAGGGCCTTTCCGTCGAGCAGTTCCACTTACTCCTCCAACTGGTACTGCGCGTGTTCAATGCGAATTGTTGCGCCCGTCGCCTCGTCTATCTCGGCGAGCAGGACGTCCGCCCTGATATCGCGCCGCGCGACTTCGAAGCGCACCGGCCGCATCGTCAGGAAGCGTTCTATCACCGCTTCCTTCTCGACGCCGAGGATGGAGTCGTACGACCCCGTCATGCCGACGTCGGTGACATAACCCGTCCCCTTCGGGAGAATGCGGCTATCCTTGGTCGGGATATGCGTGTGCGTGCCGACCAGGAGCGAAACCTTGCCGTCCAGGAACCACCCCATCGCCATCTTCTCGCTCGTCGCTTCGCAGTGGAAATCGACGATGATCACGCGGCATCTGCTCCGCAGTTCGCCGAGAATCTTCGAAACGGTCTGAAACGGGCAATCGATGTGCGGCATGAACACCCGCCCCTGAAGGTTCACGACGCCGACTCCGGCGCCGCCGACCGATACGGTGCAGTATCCCCTGCCCGGCGGATTGCCCGGATAGTTCGCCGGCCGGAGAATGGTGTTCTTCTTTTCGAGAAGCGGGAGCCCTTCCTTGCGGTCCCAGATGTGATTGCCGCTCGTGTAGACTCCAAGGCCGGTGGCGTCGAGCTCCTTCATGACCCTCTCGGATATGCCGAATCCCGCCGCGGCATTCTCGACGTTCGCGATGGCGAGATCGAGGCCGTGCCGCTCCTTGATGAGGGGCAATGCGTACTCGACCGCCTGCCTGCCCGGCTTTCCGACGATATCGCCGAAAAACGCTATCTTCACGGGATCGCCTTTCCTGTATCGGCCCGCGAGCCTGCCTCAAGCGCCGGCGCCGGGCCGAATCCGCCGCCGGGAGTTCGCTCGGCGGCGCATCACTTCGCGTATTCGACGGCTCTCGTTTCCCTGATGACGAGCACCTTGATCTGGCCCGGGTACTCCAGTTCCTTCTCCACCTTCCGCGATATCTCGTACGCGAGGTCCGACGCCTGCGAATCGTCGATCTTCTTATGGTTGACCATGATCCGGATTTCGCGCCCCGCCTGGATCGCGTATGCCTTGGTTACGCCGTCGAAACCGTCCGCAACCTGCTCGAGTTTCTCGAGCCGCTTGATGTACGTTTCGAGCGTCTCGCGCCGGGCTCCGGGCCGCGCTCCGCTGATTGCGTCCGCGGCTCCGACGATGGGCGTATAGAGCGATATCGCTTCTTCGTCCTCGTGGTGGGCGGCGATGGCGTTCACGATGATCTCGTTCTCGCCGTAGCGCCTCGCCAGCTCGCCGCCGATTTCGGTGTGCGTGCCGTCCACTTCATGTGTGACCGCCTTGCCGATGTCGTGGAGCAATCCGGCCCGCTTCGCGATCAGCGAATCGAGCTTGAGTTCGCTCGCGATGATGCCGCTGATGTAGGAAACCTCGATCGAGTGGCTCAGGCAGTTCTGCCCGTAGCTCGAGCGGTACCGCAGGCGGCCGAGGAGCTTGATGAGTTCGGGATTGATCCCGTGAATGTTGAGATCCATGGAGGTCTGCTCGCCGATCTCGCGTATGTTCGTTTCCATTTCCTGCTGCGTTTTTTCGACCACTTCCTCGATTCTTCCCGGATGGATCCGTCCGTCCTGCACCAGTTTCTGGAGCGACAGGCGGGCCACTTCCCGCCTGATCGGATCGAAGCTCGACAGGATGACCGCCTCGGGCGTGTCGTCGATGACGACATCGACGCCGGTCGCCGTTTCGAACGCCCTGATGTTTCTCCCCTCGCGCCCGATGATCCGCCCCTTCATCTCGTCCGACGGGAGATCCACGACCGACACGGTCGTCTCGACGCTGTGCTCCGCCGCGTAGCGCTGAATGGCGAGCGTGATGATGCGTTTGCTTTCCTTCTGCGCGGTGCGCTCCGCCTCGTCCCTGATCTCCTTGACGTGTTTCGCCGCTTCCATGCGGGCTTCACCCTCGAGGTTCTTCATGAGGATGCTCTTCGCTTCCTCCTTGCTCAGGCCCGCGATCTTCTCGAGCTGGATGTTCTGTTCCGCGATGAGGCGGTTCGATTCCTCCATGCGCCCTTCGAGCACGAGCTGCTTGTGCTCGAGCCCCTTCGTCACTTCGCTGATCGAGGCCTCTTTCTTGTCCAGGAATTCGAGCTTGCGATTCAGGTTGCTTTCTTTGGTCTTCAGCTTCTGCTCGAGCTCCTTGAGGATTTCGCGGGTCTCCTTCGTTTCCTGCTCGAACTGCATCT
Source organism: Chitinivibrionia bacterium (assembly GCA_016208665.1). GTDB lineage: Bacteria > Krumholzibacteriota > Krumholzibacteriia > WVZY01 > WVZY01 > JACQXT01. Next base: position 3,847 of record JACQXT010000159.1, read on the forward strand.
TCATTTTGAAGTATGAGTCTTTCGCCTCGATTTCCGCTTCCTTCTTCGCGTTCTCGGCGAATTTCTGCGCGTCGCCGATGATCGTTTGAGCCAGCTTCTTCGAATTCATGAGGCTGCTCGAACTCACGCGCCGGTTGAGGAGCGCCCCCACCAGAAATCCGGCGACGGCGGTCCCGATCCCGACCGCTATGTATATCAAGTAGTTGTTCATGGTTTGTCCCCCTGTTCAAGTCTCACAAGACAAACGCCGTTCTATGTGGAAAGTCAGTGAACGTATGAACCCTTGGATTTACAACATCGAGGGGAGCGGTCCGGGGAACGAAACCGAGGGGGGGTAAAAAGAAAATTCCCCACGCTCTGCCGTGTGTAAGGAACCCTTGAACCTGAGTAATCAGGTGGAAGCCCTCATAGTAAGTTCTGCCTTCCTCGCACTTCTGTGAGGCATGACATCCCTTACTCCATTCGGGCCTCCAAGGTACAGGTGTTGGCTCAATAACCACCTTGCCATCACGAGCATGGTAGGGAATTTCTTTCCTCTAGTATACCATATCTCTTGCGAGATCATCAAGCAATTTCCCTTTCAGGCGATGTCATCGTTTGGCTTGAAAGCACACATCGAGCTTCTGGACAAGTTCGTCCGATTTCTGCTCGACAAGCGAAAAGGCTTCGGATGTTTCCTCGCGGCCCCTGAACAGCTCGTCCGCTATGTTGAGAGCCGCAAGAATCGCCAAGCGGTCCTGCGTAACCATGGATGAGTTCGACGAGAGTTCCTTCATCTTCTCGTCCACGTACTTGGCCACCTTTGCTATGTACTTCTCATCCGCGAATCCTTTTATCTTGTATTCACGTCCAAATATCTCAACCGTCGTTACCTGCGTTTCACTCATTTGGACTCCAGTATGCTTTCTCTCCGCTGTATATTGCAACCAACACAGTACTTACAAAAACCGAGTCGCTTACACTCACAATTGAAGTTCTCCGAACTTCTCCAGCACTCGATCGATTCTTTTTCTCAATTCCTCCTTATCTATGGCAGTCCCCGCGTGCCGCCGCTCATCCAGTTGTTTGAGCAGCTCGCGGTTCTTGAGAGTTAATGCTTCAAACTTCTTGTTTAAATCATGGTGTTCGATTTGTAATCGTTCGTACATGTTTTTCAGATCGTGTATTTTCTTTACCGTCTGTTCGATTCTCTCATCGAGCAGATGAAATTTCTTCAAGTTCTGCACGTGCTTTCCGCCTTCACTTATGACCGCAGTTCAACATCCAGTTCGTTCTTCAATTTGGAGAGGACTTTATCGATCACCGAGTCGATTTCGGCATCGGTGAGCGTCCTGTCATTCGCACGAAATTGAATCTTGATCCCGTACGCCGTCGTTCCGGACGGGATTTGGTCTCCCGTATAGACATCGAACAGCTTGAGCGATTCTAGCAACCCGCCGCAGTTTTTTACCAGAGATTTTTCAATTTCCTGCCAGGTAATACCGCTTTTTACGACCAGGGACAGATCCCGCTTCGAAACGGGGTACTCCGGGAGGGGCTTGGCCCTCGGGCTTATGAGGCAGGCCTTGAAGAGCCCCGCCAGGTCCATCTCCGCATAGAAGACCGGCTGGTCGAAATCGTACTTGGCCGAGACCGCATCATTGAGGATCCCGCCTTCGATCATGGTCCGGTCTCTCACCGCATAGGTGAACATGCCGGTCTTCTTCTGGAAAGCATAATGGAAGTCATGCCAGATGTCAATCTTGAACCGGCGCCCCATTAATTCTACTTCTCTTTTTATATCAAATAGATCCACATCTTTATTCATGTTTAACCAGAAGTCGTCCCCCTGCGGCTTCGTCATGATGAGCGTCAGAATCCATCGTTCCTCAGGCAGACCCCTCCCATCCGGCCTTCCAAGGAAAACCTTGCCGGCCTGGCAGATATACAGCCGCTTGAGCCCCTGGTCCAGGTTCCTTCGGACGACGTCCAGCATGCCCGGCAGAAGGCTCGTCCTCATGAAGCGTTGGGTCGAAACGAGCGGATTTCTGATCGCGATCCGCTCGCGCCTCGGATCGTCCGCCGGCCAGCCGAATGCGTCCGCCTCCGAGCCCTCGTTGAAGGAGGAGGTGATCGTCTCCGTGAAACCCCTTGAGGCGAGATGGTCGAGAACCGCCTCCATGAATTCATCGAAATGCTCCACGCCCGCGGAGACCGTGCACCGGTAGTCCCATCCTTTTCCGATCCTGTCGTATCCGTACATGCGCGCGATTTCCTCGACGATGTCCGCCTCTTCCGCAACATCCGCCCTGTAGGAGGGCACGGAGATGCGCACCAGGTCGGAATCCTTCGACGTGCACGCGAAGCCGAGCGGGGCGAGGAGACGGGCGACGTCCGCAGCTCCGAGATTGATGCCCAGAAGCCGTCTGACTTCGATCGTCTCGAAATCGAGCACGCGGGGTTCGAGCTCCCCCTTGTACACATCGAGCACCTCTCCCGGCGTGCCGCCGGCGATTTCCTGAAAGAGCGCAACAGCCCTGTCGGACGCCTTCCGGCAGATTTCCCGGTCGCTTCCCCGTTCGAAGCGATAGGAGGCCTCCGTCGAAATGCCGAGCGCTTTTCTCGTCCTCCGCACAAGCGTCGGATGGAAACAGGCGCACTCGAGAAAGAGGTCGGCCGTGCCGGCCGTCACCGCCGTATCGTTCCCGCCGATGATGCCGGCGAGCGCGACCGGTCCCTTCTCGTCGGCGATGACGAGGTGCTCCTTCGTGAGTTCGTAGGTCTCGCCGTCGAGCGCGGCCAGAATTTCGCCGTCGAAGGCGCGCCGCACGATTACGGCGCCGCCGCGCAGTTTCTTCAAGTCGAACGAGTGGAGCGGCTGGCCGAGCTCCATCATGACAAAGTTTGTGATATCGACGATATTGTTGATGCTGTTGATGCCGACCGCTTCCAGCGAATTCGCGAGCCATGCGGGCGAGGGCCCCACCTTGACGCCGCGGACGATGCGCCCGACATAGCGGGGGCAGTCGCTGCCGCTTTCGATTTCGAGCCGCACCTCCGGTTTGTCCGAAGCCGCGCTTTCCACCGTCGCCTCCGGCACGGCGAAGGTCTTCTGATAGATCGCCGCGGTTTCCCGGGCGACGCCTGCGTGCGAAAGCAGATCGGGACGGTTCGGCGTGACTTCGAGCTCGAGCACGACGTCGGGAGGCATCAGAATATCCGCGATCGGCGTGCCGAGAACATACTCCCCGTCCAGGACCATGATGCCCTTGGCATCCTGTCCCATGCCGAGCTCGATATCGGAGCAGATCATACCTTCGGAGTCGACTCCGCGGATCCGCGTCTTCTTGATCGTGAGACCGTTGGGGAGCGCGGCGCCGATGAGAGCCACCGGAACGAACTGTCCCGCGGCTACGTTCGGCGCGCCGCAGACGATGCGCTTCGTCTCAGCTTCCGACACCGCGACTCGGCATACGGAGAGCCTGTCGGCGTCGGGATGCTTCGCCACTTCGAGCACGCGGCCAACGACTATGTTTGGGTCCCGCAGTCCCCGTTCGCGCCACGTCTCCACATTCAGGCCGGCCATGGTGAGATCGTGCACGAACGTCTCCACCGAGTCCGGGACCGGGACATAGCGCTTGAGCCAATTCATACTGATTAGCATTGAGACTCCTTGCGACCGGCCGCGAAACACCGTTCGCGGCAGGGCATCTCCCCCGCCGCTTCGCCGGCTAAAACTGTTCGAGGAAGCGGAGGTCGTTGCCGAGAAACAGCCGAATGTCGTTCACGCCGTGCTTAAGCATGGCGATGCGGTCCACGCCGATCCCGAACGCGAATCCGGAGTAGACTTCCGGATCGTATTCAACGGCCCTGAGCACGTTGGGATGGACCATGCCGGCGCCCATGATCTCGATCCAGCCCGCATGGCCGCAGATCGCGCACCCGGAGCCCTGGCAGGCAAAGCATGACATGTCCGCTTCGGCGCTCGGCTCCGTGAACGGAAAGAAATGAGGGCGGAAGCGGATCCGAGTATTGGGTCCGAACATCTCCCGGGTGAAGAGCTCCACGTCCTTCTTCAGATCCGCCATGGTGACGTCCGTATCGACGTAGAGTCCCTCCACCTGATCCATGAACCGCACCTGCACGGGCGAGGTCTGGGTGCGAAGCAGGATGTCGTCGGTAATGTAGAACGTATCCTGGAGGTCCCGCGACGGATGCTCTTCCGGAAAGTTGAGCGCCTGGAAGTTGTAGTATTCGAGTTCGACGTCCGGGCCGTGCGCAATGCTGTATCCCAGGCCGCGGAAGATGTTCTTCATTTCGCGGAACACCCGCGAGAGGATGTGCCTTCGCCCCGCGATGCCGTCATGGGCGGGCAACGTCGGATCGGAGACGCCCTCCGGCATGACGCTTCCCGAGCGCGCGCCGCCGAGCGAGGCCTCTTTAGCGCTCAGGAGCTCCTCGATCTGCAGCTTTGCGGCGTTTACCGCCGCCCCGGCCGCGGGACGTTCCGCCGGAGGCAGGTCCTTGACGGCCCTCAAGAGAGCCGTGAGCGAACCCTTTCGCCCCAGGTATTTGATGCGGATGGTGTCGAGATCGTGGGCGTCGGTGCAGGCGGAGAGTTCTTCCTTTGCGGATTGTACTATCCTGTCAACATCCATCCAGCGCTCCTATCGGACGCACGCCCCTCAACGGGCCTCGCCGTTGGCTGTTTTTGCGGCTTCGGCGAGTTGCGTGAATCCGTGTGTGTCGTTGACGGCCATCTCCGCAAGCATTTTTCTGTTAATGTCTATCTCCGCTTTCTTGAGCCCGCTGATGAACTTGTTGTACGACAACCCGTTGAGGCGCGCCGCGGCGTTGATCCTCGCGATCCAGAGCTTGCGGAAATCGCGTTTGCGCTGGCGGCGGTCGCGATACGCATACACGAGGGACCGGTGCACGGTCTCCATCGCCGTAATGTACAGTTTGCTTCTCCCCCCGTAAACGGATGATTCCGCTTCGGCGCGGATGCATTACGCCAGGAGCATCCGCTTCACATTGTATACGTTCGCGCTGTGCACGAGCGCCTTCTTGCCGAGCTTGCGTTTGCGTTTGGCGGTCTTCTTCGTCAGAATATGGCTCTTATTCGCGTGGCTGCGCAGGACCTTGCCGTTCGCAGTCACTTTGAAACGCTTTCGCGCGGCTCTATTCGATTTTAGTTTCGGCATCGCTACCTTCCTTTGTACTCTCCGCCGCCGGCTGGCTCGTTTCCCGCTTTTGCTCGGGATTCGCGGCCTGCTCCTTCGCAGGCTGCTTCGCGGCGCCGGGAGCCATGATCATGATCATGAAGCGCCCTTCGAAGCTGATGGCCTTCTCCACCGAGCCGACATTCGAGAGATCCTCGGCAATCCGCCTCAGCATCTTATCGCCCATTTCCTTGTGGCTCATCTCCCTGCCTCGGAACACGAGCGTAAACT
>JACQXT010000177.1:0-3154 GCA_016208665.1 Chitinivibrionia bacterium
GACCGCGGCGTTCAACGCGACATCGTGGCCGAACGCGGTCGTGATAGACAAGAACGGAACGGTCGCAGCGCACGAATTCGTTTGGAAAAAAGGAATCGAAAAGCTCGAACAGGCGCTCGAGCAGGTCGCCTCGAAGGAGAGCGCCGTCGCGTGCGCGTTCGCGACGCCGGACTGCAAGGCGTTCTGCACGGGCGGCGTCTGCTACGCCCCTCCCGAGGGAAGCAAGGGCAAGGCGAAAACAAGGCAGGAGAATCCGCGCATGGCGTCTCTTCCCGACGGGTCGATCTATGTCGCCTATGCGTCGAATAAATCGGGAGACAATAACATAGTGCTCGAACAGTACAAGAACGGACGGAAGAAAAAGAGCTATCAGGTGACCGCGGCGCCGTCGGATGAATACGACGTGGATTGCGCCGCCGCAAGCGACGGGACCGTCTGGCTCGCGTGGACGTCCAACGCCGACAGCATCTACGACATCTGCGCGGCTTCATTCAAGGACGGCAAGCTCTCGAGTCCGATGCGCGTGACGAAATCCACCCATGACGCGTTCCACCCGCGGATCGCAATCGACGCGGACGGCAACCCCTGGGTTGCCTATTACAAGTGGCTCATGGTCGAGGGATACTCGAGGGACAGAAACGTATACGTGCGCCGCTATGCCGGCGGAGCATGGAGCGGCGAACTCGAGGTGAGCCCGCCCGAACCTTCAATCGAGGATCATTCCGATCCCGATATCGCCGCCGCAGGAAACGAAATGCTGGTTGCGTGGAGCTACGATTACCACCCGTCGCTTCCCGGCAACACACTCGATGCGGCGAGCCCCACGATCTTCATCCAGTCGTTGACGCCCGCTCTCGAACGGAAGAGTTCGATGCAGCTCATGGGAAGCACGGGAAAAGAAGCCCGCATCAAGGACCTGTCTCCCTCGATCGCAATCAGCGGCGCGGCGGCCGCCTGCGCCTGGGACGCCAATAAGGAGATCGTCGTCAGACGGATGGAAAACGGCGTATGGAACGCCCTCGACGTGCAACGCTCCGTCCGTCGCACTGACTCCCGCCGGAACATACATTTGCTACTCGCAAAGGACGGGCGGCACATGGCGCATCGTCGGCAGGGCGTGTGTGAACGGCCTCTGGGAAGAGCACGTGCTGCTGGACAAAGGAAAGGGCGACGCCCGCTTCCCGGCCGTTGCCGTCGACTCCGAAGGCGCCGTATGGGTCGCCTGGTCCGAACAGACCGACGGCGGCGTGCAGGTGCGCGTGAAGAAGTGGTAGGTGGCGCGGGAAGGATTGGCAGTCGACGAACCGGCGGCCGCTCCGCGCGCAGCGATTCTACTTATAACTCCGCAGCATCTTGATGTAGTTCGCGCGTTCGTACACCGCCGGCTCCGCCATCGAACGGTAGCTCATGCTGCCCTTCATCTGCTTGATGGACGCGTATTCCTTCTCTTCCATCCAAGCTTCGATTCCCTGCAGCATCTTCTTCAGGCTGCCCGGACCGTTCTTGAGGAGAGCCGAAGCACACTGCGCGACGTCCGCTCCGACCAGCATCATCAGCGGCAGCCGCATCTCGACATTGGCGCTCAACTGCAGATTCGACGCGGCTTCGAGCGTATCGAGGTCTATGTCCGGCTGGTAGAACCGGTTGAAGAGCACGAGTCCGTCCGCGCCGGCCTTGTCGAGCCTGACCGCCATGTTCGCGAACGCCGAAAAATACAGCCCGACCTTGACCGCGACCGGGATCTTGATCGCCTGTTTCACCTGCTTCACGTTATCGATATACATCTTCTCGACGTCCGCCGATGATTTGGAAGCATCGGTCGCGATGTAATAGACGTTCATCTCGAGCGCATCCGCCCCCGCCGCTTCCATTTCCTTCGCGTACTGTATCCACCCGCCGGGAGAGACGCCGTTGAGGCTGCCGATGACGGGAATGCCGACCGCCGCCTTGAGCTTGCGGATCTGTTCGAGGTACTCTTCGGCGTGCAGGTTCTCGTATTCCTCCGGCTCGGGGAAATAGCTCAGCGCCTCGGCGAAGCTCTCCGTTCCCTGGCTCAGGAAATGATCCAGCTCATCCCGGTCGTAGTTGATCTGCTCTTCGAAGAGCGAGTACATCACGACGGCCGATGCGCCGGCGTCTTCCATCTTCCTCACCGCATCCACGTTCTCGGATATCGGCGAAGCCGCCAGAACCAGCGGATTTTTCAGTTTCAATCCCATATACGTCGTCGTCAAATCCATGACCTGTCCCCTCTGTTGAGGTGTGCCCCCGCGCTCTCCGTATTACGCGGGCGTATCCTGTTTTTCCGTCTTTTCACCTGCGGGAGCCGAAGCCGGATTGTACACGTGTTCGGCCATTCGTTCGTAGAGTCTCCAGCGTTGGTTGACCTCCGCCTGAGCCAGTTCGAGGAGGCGCTTGGCCTGCTCGGGCATGCTCTTGGCGAGCATTTTATAGCGCGTTTCGTTGTACGCATAGTCTTTCAGCGGTATCTTCGGCGCCTTCGAATCGAGCTTCAGCGGGTTCTCTCCCGTCTTGACCTTATCCGGATTGAACCGGAAGAGCGGCCAGTACCCGCATTCGACGGCGAGCTTCTGCTGATCGAGGCCGCGTATCATGTTGATGCCGTGCGCGATGCAATGGGAGTATGCGATGATGACCGACGGGCCGTCGTACGCTTCCGCTTCGATGAAGGCGCGCACGGTCTGCGTGTCGTTTGCGCCGAAGGCCACCTTCGCCACGTACACGTAACCGTAGCTCATCGCCTGGAAGGCGAGGTCCTTCTTTGGAAGGGGCTTTCCGCCGGCCGCGAACTTGGCGACTCCTCCGAGGGGCGTCGCCTTGGACATCTGGCCGCCCGTATTCGAATAGACCTCGGTGTCCAGGATGAGGATGTTGACGTTTCTGCCGGATGCGATCACGTGGTCCAGGCCGCCGTACCCGATGTCATAGGCCCAGCCGTCGCCGCCGATGATCCAGACGCTCTTTCTCACCAGAAAATCCGCGAGGCTCGCGAGCAGTTTCGCGTCCTTGGACGTCATCTTCTCGAGCTTCGCCTTGAGCATCTTCACGCGCTCGCGCTGCTCGCGGATGCCGGCTTCGTCCGACTGGTTCGCCTCGATGATCCCCCGCACGAGCCCTTCGCCGAGTTCCGCGG
>JACQXT010000177.1:3174-9078 GCA_016208665.1 Chitinivibrionia bacterium
CGAGCTCTTCGTCGAGTTCCGCGGACATTCTCTTGAGAATATCCTTCGCGTGCATGGTCTGCTGGTCGATCGTGAGGCGGTACCCGAGTCCGAATTCCGCGTTGTCCTCGAAGAGCGAGTTCGACCACGCGGGGCCTCTTCCCTCCCCGTTGAACGCGTACGGCGTCGTGGGCAGGTTGCCGCCGTAGATCGAGGAACACCCGGTCGCGTTCGAAGCGATCATGCGGTCGCCGAAGAGCTGCGTGGCGAGTTTGATGTAGGGAGTCTCCCCGCAGCCGGCGCAGGCGCCCGAGAACTCGAAGAGCGGCCGCAGGAACTGCGAGCCCTTCACCGAATCCACTTTGAGGAGCGTGCGGTCCGTTTCGGGTATGGCGAGGAAATACTCCCAGTTCGCCTTTTCCTGTTTGCGCAGCGGAATCTGCGGCTTCATCATCAAGGCCTTGAGGCCGACCTGCTCCTTGCTCTTCGCGGGACAGACCTCGACGCACAACTCGCAGCCCGTACAGTCCTCGGGCGCGACCTGAATCGTATAGATCGAATCCGCCGGCCACTCCCTGCCCTTGGCCTCGAGATGCTTGAACGTCTTTGGCGCCTTGTCGAGATATTTCTTGTCGTACACCTTCACGCGAATCACCGCGTGCGGGCACACGAGCATGCACTTGTTGCACTGGATGCAGATATCCTCGTTCCACACCGGAATGTCGAGCGCGATGTTGCGCTTCTCCCACTGCGTCGTGCCCGAGGGAAACGTGCCGTCCGGCGCGAACGAGCTCACCGGCAGGTCGTCGCCCCTGCCCGCGATGATTTCCGCCAGGACGTTCTTCACGTACTCGGGAGCCTCGTGCGAAACGACCGGCGGCATCTCGATCGTGCTCGTCGCCGTGGCCGGCACCGCGATCTCGTGAAGATGCGCGATCGTATCGTCCACCGCCTGGTAATTCTTCTTCACCACTTCGTCGCCCTTGCCGCCGTAGGTCTTTTTGATGGCGTTCTTGATCGCGGCGATCGCCTCGTCCTTCGGGAGCACGCCCGAAATCGCGAAAAAGCAGGTCTGCATGATCGTGTTGATGCGGGCGCCCATGCCCGTCTTCTTCGCCACCTCGTAGGCGTTGATCGCATAGAACTTGATCTTCTTGTCGATGATGTCCTGCTGGACCGTGCGCGGGATCTTGTCCCACACCGTGTCCGTCCCGTACGGCGCGTTCAAGAGAAAGGTCGCTCCGGGGGCCGCGAACTTCAGCATGTCGTACTTTTCCAGGAACACGAACTGGTGGCACGCGATGAAATTGGCCTCGCCGATGAGGTACGTCGAATGGATCGGCTTCTTGCCGAAGCGGAGGTGCGAAATCGTGACCGCGCCCGCCTTCTTGGAGTCGTACACGAAGTAGCCCTGCGCGTAGAAGTCGGTGCCTTCGCCGATGATCTTGATCGAGTTCTTGTTCGCGCCCACCGTTCCGTCGGCGCCGAGGCCGAAGAACATCCCGCGCACCACGTCCCTGCCCTCGGTCGAGTATTTCGGATCGTACGCGAGACTCGATTTGGAGACGTCGTCGTTGATGCCGATCGTGAAATGGTTTTTCGGCTTGGGCTTCAGCATCTCGTCGTAGATGCCCTTCACCATGGCCGTGTTGAATTCCTTGGAGGAAAGGCCATAGCGCCCGCCGATCACCTTCGGCATCGCGAACGGCAGTTCGCCCTGCGCCAGAAGCTCGCTCAGCGCGTTCACGACGTCCATGTAGAGAGGTTCGCCCACTGCGCCCGGCTCTTTCGTGCGGTCGAGGACGGCGAGCGTCTTGACCGTTTTGGGAAGAGCGGCCGCAAACGTTGCGTTCGCGAACGGCCGGTACAGGTGGACCTTCAAGACGCCGACTTTCTCCCCCTTCTCCATCAGGAATTCCGCCGCCTCGTGGGCCGCTTCCGCGCCCGAGCCCATCATGACGATGACGCATTCGGCTTGCGGGTGGCCTACGTAGTCGAAGAGGCGGTACTGCCTTCCCGTCAAGCGGGCAAACTTGTCCATCTGTTTCTGGATGATGTCGGGGCACGCCTTGTAGTAGGGGGAAACGGTCTCGCGCGCCTGGAAGAACACATCGGGATTCTGGGCGGTTCCGCGGATGAACGGGCGGTCGGGAGAAAGGGCTCGCCCGCGGTGCGCGATCACCATATCGTCGTCGATCATCGCCTTCAAGTCCTCGACGGTCAGCTGTTCGATCTTCTGGACTTCATGGGATGAACGGAATCCGTCGAAAAAGTGCACGAACGGGACGCGGGCGGCCAGGGACGCCGCCGTCGTGATGAGCGCGAAATCCATGATTTCCTGTACCGAGTTCGAGGCCATGAGCCCGAAGCCGGTCGAACGCGCCGCCATAACGTCGCTGTGGTCCCCGAAAATGGAGAGCGCGTGCGTCGCGACCGAGCGTGCCGAGACGTGAAAAACCGTCGAATTGAGCTCGCCCGCTATTTTGAACATGTTGGGGATCATGAGGAGCAATCCCTGCGACGCTGTGAACGTCGTCGTCAAGGCCCCGCTCTGCAGAGCCCCATGCACCGCGCCGGAGGCGCCGCCCTCGCTCTGCATCTCGATCACCGTCGGCACCGCCCCCCAGATGTTCTTCTTTCCCTCCGCCGACCACTGATCGGCCCACTCGCCCATGTTGGACGACGGAGTGATCGGATAGATCGCGATCACCTCGTTGATCTTGTGCGCGACATACGCCGCGGCTTCATTTCCATCGATAGTCACTTGTTCGCGCTTCATATTGACCTCATCTCCCTGGCGTTTGCGCCCCGTGCGCCTCGTAGATTTTTTTGGTAAGGAAACGTTAAAAGATACTACATATATGGGAAGGAAATCAAGAGGTTACCTGTTCGTGGTTTTTGCTATTTATCGCGCGCAAAAGAGGCGCAACTGCACGCAGAGATGCGCTGATCGGATGCGGTGAAGTCAATCGGAGATCGCGAGCTCCGCTTGGGGCGCGCGCATCGGCGCGAAGCGGACGTGAATTGGTCGGGGCGAGAGGATTTGAACCTCCGACCCCCTGCTCCCAAAGCAGGTGCGCTACCGGGCTGCGCCACGCCCCGACCGGGGTTTTAACTATATCGCTTCAGGGTCCGCCGCTCAAGCTCGATTATAACCGCGGGCGGTCCGATGCGCATATCACGAATACTTGCTCCACTTTATGATCTCGCGGATGCCGGGGCGCTTGCCGTACATGAGGATGCCCACACGGAAGACGCGCGAGCTGAAATAGATCACGCCGTAGATCGACGCCAGGAGAATGGCGATGCTGAGGGCGATCTGCCAGGCGTCGGGCATGAGGATGACGGTTCGGGCGAGCATGAGCATGGGAGAAAAGAACGGTATCATCGAGAGCACGACGGAAAGCGGGCTGTTGGGACTCTGCACGATGAGCATGATGATAAGAATGGGGACGATCAACGGCATGGTCACGATCCCCTGGAGCTGCTGCGCCTCCTGCTCGGTGCTGCAGATGCCGCCCACGAGGGCGAAAATCGCCGAGTAGAAGAGAAATCCCAAAATGTAAAACACGATGAAGTAGACGAGCACGACCGGCGCAATATCGAAATACTCGAAGTATCGGGCGGCGGCGATGAACGCATAGAATCCCAGCGCCAGGCCGGTGAGGCTCCAGACGGCGATCTGGGTGAGGCCGACGGCGCCGAGGCCGACGATTTTTCCGATGAAGAGGTCCTTCGGTTCGAGGGAGCTCAGGAGAACCTCGATCACGCGCGAGCCCTTCTCCTCGATGAGGCTTCGCTGAATGGACATGCCCCACGTCAGGAGCGTCATGTAAAGGACCATGATGAACACGAACACGATCCCCCATTCGCTGAGGAGTTCCTTCTTCGCCACGGTTCCCGTTTTCGAGACGCGGTGCACTTCGAGGTCGATCCGTTTGATGAGGTCTTTGACCGCCGCGTAATCGACGCCGGCGTGCTCGAGCCGCTTTTTGAGCACGATGGAGTTCAGGCGCCTCTCGAATTTCTCGAGCACGGTGACGCTTCCCACGTCCCTCGTGTAGTAAAACACCTTCCCGGCCTCGAGGACGTCGGCCGGAATATCGATCACGACGCCTACCTCGTCCGCCTCGAGTTTGGATATGAGCGCCTCATGCGCCTCGTCGAAGCCGGCGGGCAGATCCGCGAAATCCCTGATGACAAATTCCGGGCGTCCGTCCTTGAGCGTGTCGTTGAGAGCCGCCGAGAAGCCCGCAGCCAGCCCGCCGGCTCTGTCGAGCACGGCGATCGTCACCTGGCTGCCGGGCATGAAGAGGGTGATCACGATGGGAATGAACGTGATGACGAGAAGCATGATGGGAACGAGGATGGTGCTTATGAGAAAGCTTTTCTTCCTCACGTTCTCCATGTACTCGCGCCGTATGATGTGGAATGCTTTCATCGCGCCCTCATTTCCCAGACACCTGCTCGATGAAGATATCGTGTATGGACGGATCCGCGAGCTCGTATTTCGTGATATCCAGCCGCCGCGCCGCCTCGGAGAGGATTGCGCGCGCATCGGCTCCCTCGTCCAACCGCAGGAACACTTCGTTTCCGTAATCGCTGTAGCTCGCCACGCCGGGCAGATCCTTGAGAAAGGCGCCGTCGCCGCTAAAGCGGAGCGTCACGCCGTTTCGTCCGAAACGCTTCTTCACCTCGTCGAGACGTCCCTCGAGCACCTTTCTTCCCTTGTCGATCAGGCAGATCTCGTCGCACATCTTCTCGACCTGCTCCATCATGTGGGTCGAGAAAATGACCGTCCGTTCCCGGCGATGGAACTCGAGGATGATGTCCTTGAGCACGTTGGTGTTCACCGGATCGAGCCCTGCGAAGGGCTCGTCGAGAATGATCAATTCGGGATCGTGGAGGATCGTCGCGATGAATTGGACCTTCTGCTGCATTCCCTTGGAGAGTTCCTCGGCCTTCTTCCCGGCGAAGGGCGCAAGGCCAAGGCGTTCGAGCCAGCCCGCGGCCTTCCTCGAAGCGTCTTTCCGGCGCATCGATTTGATCTCTCCGAAGAACGTGAGAAGATCGATGACCTTCATCTTGCGGTAGAGGCCGCGTTCCTCGGGAAGGTATCCGATGCGCTCTTTCCGCACGCCCGCGAGCGGCTCGCCGAAGATCTCGATCGAGCCCGAATCCGGATAGAGGATCCTCATGATCATCCGGATGGTGGTCGTCTTCCCCGCTCCATTCGGGCCCAGGAGTCCGAAGATGGCGCCTTTCTTGACGACGAACGATATCTCATCGACCGTCTTCAAGCCGTCGTATTGCTTGGATATGCTCGATAGCGATACAACCGGGGAGTTCCGCATAATCACCCGTTCTCGAGGGGAGTGCCGGCCAGCCCGCAGCGAATCATGAGTTCGCGCATTTCGACGAGGGCTCGGTAGCGATGGCTGAGCAGATTCTTTTCTTCGATGGGAATCTCCGCGAACGTGCGCCCGGTCCGTGGAATTTCGAACACGGGATCGTACCCGAAGCCGGTCCTGCCGCGAATGCTCCGCGTTATCCTGCCGTGCGCCCTGCCTTCGGCGACGAGGGCGTCGAGTTCCCGTTCCGAACCTGCGCTCACGCGCTCGCCTGCGTGGGGATGCTCGCGGAAGAACCGGTCCGCCCGCGCGCGGTCTTCGCCGGCGAGCGCAAGCGCCATGCAGCACCGGAAACACGCTCCGCGCTCCGCGTCGGGCACGTTCTCGAGGAGGCCGAGAAGCTTGCGGTTGTTGTCTTCGTAAGTCGCATCCTCTCCGGCAAACCGGGAGGAATAGACGCCGGGGGCGCCGCCGAGCGCCTCGACCTCGAGCCCGGAATCGTCGGCGAGCGCGGAGAGGCCGGTGAACGTGCGGATCTCGCGCGCTTTCTTGAGCGCGTTTTCCTCGAGCGTCG
>JACQXT010000025.1:0-746 GCA_016208665.1 Chitinivibrionia bacterium
GCCTGATGAAAATGCCGTGCTTGCCGACAATGAAATCCTCGGGACCTTTGATCTTCGTCACGGGGCACAGAAACACAGAAACCTCGAACTCCAGCTTGTCCAGCTCGGACGCCAGCACCTTGTCAAACCGGGGATCCATGAAGGCGCTGTCCTGCGCCGTCATCCACACCTGCTTCCAAAGAGAATCCTTGCTGGAGTAGACGCCGATGCAGCCGCGCAGTTTGCCGTGCTTGTTGATCGTGACGAACACTCCGCGCTTGTCGATGAGGTGAGGCATGTCCTTGGGCGGCGTGGGCTCCTCCTTCATGACGCCGAGCTTCGTCGCCACGGACTTTCTGGCGAAATCGACCAACCACGCCCCCTCGGCGTCAGTGAGCCGCTCCCACACCTCATATTTGTCCTTTCCCCCATCAGCGGCGGCAGGAGCCTTATCCTCGCCGCTCAGCATCACACACAATCCGACGGCAATGACGGCGCATGCAGTTACCGCAAACATTCCCCTCAATCCGCTTCTCATCTCCTCCTCCTGTACAAAATGTGTTACACAATCGTGATTCGCAGCCTCGCTCACTCCTGCGGTTTATACGCATTGGGATCCTCGAACAACGCCATGGCGGCGTATCCCACGACACGGCTCTTGTCGCCAGCGGTGTCGCCGGAGTTCATGTACTTCAACAGGACCGGCTTCTCCTCATGCTCCCTCAACTCTCCCAAGTATTTCATGACCGAGATCGGCCCGCCGCCGC
>JACQXT010000025.1:751-1486 GCA_016208665.1 Chitinivibrionia bacterium
TGAACTCATCGCTATCCATCTTTTTAAAGAACTCGTCGGCGGGCGCGGAGCAGATCCCCTCGATCGATTTCTTGTCAGTGGCGACCGCCCGCTCGTACGGCTGATAGTGCGAAAGATCGGTCGAGAAGATGACGACCGCCTTGCGCTGGTCGAGGATCCCGCTCAGCGCGACGGCAAGCCTCTTCGACACGTCCTTATTATGCATGCTCATAAGGATCGGGAGGATCTTCACGTCCGGCATGATCTTTTTAATGAACGGCAGTTGCGCCTCGATGCAGTGCTCCTGGAAGTGCGGTCCCGGGTTGTTGCTCAGGAAATCATTCTCCTTGAAAAGCTTCTTCGCCAGTTCGACATCGACCTCCAGCGGCCCAAGCGGGGTTCGCCATATCTTATAGTTGCCCAGCGACGCCCCTCTGAACGTTGAACGATGACTCGAGCCAACGACAATCACGAGATCTATGGAATCCTTGACCTTCGCCAAAAGACGGTAACTCCATGCGCCCACCGGCGCGGAATAGACATATCCTGCGTGAGGACAGACAAGTCCCACAAGCCTGTCGCCAGCCGGCACCTGCGTGTCGCCGGCCTGCGCAAGATATTTATCGATGTCCGCGGAGAGCTTCTCCGGATCGGCCGGATAGAACTGCCCCGCCACGGCCATCGGGCGGTCTATGCTCTCGAAATCGGCTGACGCGCCAGAGATTGCCCATGCGGCCCCAAGCACCGCCAGCAAGA
>JACQXT010000025.1:1543-5109 GCA_016208665.1 Chitinivibrionia bacterium
ACCGGATATGATCCCGACTCTCAGGATGGCCCCTTTACAGCTGACCCTCCGTATTCACAATAACCTGTTGGGAGGAAAATCACAACACGGGAACCACTGCCGATCACTTCGTCAATTCGGGCAGTTTGTCGAAATAGCTTTTCACCGAGTCGCGGTATTCGGCGGGCACCTTGTTGAAGTCGAGGCCGCCCACCCCCTTGTCGGGCGGCGTCTCGCCATGCGGGGTTGTGCCGGCGGAGAAGGCGTTCGATCCTCCGCTGAGGTTGCCGCCGCCGCCGGGATTGCCGCCGGGAGTGAGCCCGAGAGCCCCGAGCATCGCCATCATCCTCCGGCTGGATCCCGACTGATCCTTGAACAGAGCGGAAATGACATCGATGGCCTCAGTCTCCGCGCCGACCGCTTTCGTGCCGGTGTCGATGGCGTCGAGCGATTTCTTTGCATCTTCCATCGCCGCCCCCGCCTCCTTCAGCGGTTTCTTGATCTTGCCGCCCACGGCGTCGAACAAACCGTCGAGCAACCCTCTGATCTCCTTCTGCGCTCCAGAAAGGCGCTGGGCATCCTCCTTGTGCCGCACGACCGCCTTCTCGTGCCCGCGGCTGGCGATGAGCCGCTTGTCGGCGTCGCGGGTCCGCTCGCGGAGGGCGAACTCCTGGTTGAGGATGCGTCCCAGAGCGATAAGGGCCTCCATGTCGGCGTCGGACAGCTCGTTGTCGCCGTCCCCCTCCTTGTCTCCGGCGTCCTCGGGCTTGAGTCGGGCAGCCCACTCCTTAAGGACTTTCGCCCATTGCGAGGCGTCGCGGATGCCCTTGTTCAGCACATTTTCCCTGAAATAGACGCCGACCTTCTTGAGGCCGGGGATGATCTCGGAGGACTTCATCTCCTCGACGATCTGGGCGTACGCCTTTATCTTCCGCCGGTCGAGCAGCGACTCCATGTCGCTTTTGATGTCGCCGACCTGTTCGGCGAGCGACTCCTGGATGGCGGCGAGCCCCTCCCCTTCGATCCTGAGCTCGGGTTTGAGTTCCTTGGCCATCTTGCCGGCGATCTCGGGCAACCGCGTCATCTGCGTCTTGACGAGCCGCTCCTCCTTCTCGGCCGCCTCCTTCAAACGCATCGCCATGTTGAGGAACTTCAGCCCCTCGGCGTTTTTCGCCTCCTTTTGCTGGGTTTTCTGCAAGGCGCGCAAAATCTTGTCCTGCGTCTCAAGGGCCTTCTCAAGCGAGCGGGCGCGGTCATCCGGCTTCTCCGCAGCCTGCTGGAACTCCTCGACAGCCTTGGGAAACATGCCCTCGGCGACCTCTTTGAGATTCCCCGCAGCATCAAGCCACTGCGTGATGTTCTCGCCAGGTATCCGGGAGTTGCGTAAAGCCTCCTTCACCAACTCGAGGTGCCGCTTTGAAAGCTCCTCGAGCCGTTTACGGTCGAGCTCCTCCGCCGCCTTCAGCTTAAGGGCATCGTTCTTCTGCCGATTGGTCTCCTCCTCCTGGATGATCAGCTCAAGCCGTTCCGAAAGCTTGCCCATCTCGGCAAGGATGGCGTCGACATGCTGCGAGTAGCTCAGCACATGCACTTGATAGCTGTCCGTGACGGACGGCGCGGCGTCGGTTGCTGGACTATAATCCTTCGCCAGAAAGTTGAATGTCACAATTGTTTCGGGATGAATGCCTTGCGCTGACGGATCGACCACGAACTCCCCCGCGAGCTCCGCGGCGTCTGGCGCGCCAGGCGCCAGCTCCGTCTCGGACAAGGATGACGTCTTGCCCTTGCCGTTGTCGTCGGTCGTCTGCCATGCGCAGGCGAGCGTTTTGACGCCGAAGTCGTCTTTCGCCAAGGCGGGGATCGCCAGCCGCTCGTTCTGGAGGATCGCCATGTAGCGGGACTTCGCAAAGCAGGAGACCTCGGGAGGGCGGTCGGCCTCGGGAATGATCCGCACCTCGAAGGGGCCCGCCGACGAGATGCCATGAAAATCGGTCCACGTCAACGCCAACTCGACGGGAGCGCCGACGGCGACCGGCACCGCGTCCGTCCTGAAACACTCCTTGTCGAACACGGAGCGGACTGACGCCTCCGGGCGCGTCGTCTCCGCCTTGAAGCTCGCAAGAGGCCTCGTGACCGTTCCCGTGATCGCCGCCCGACCGCCGATGAGCGCGCGGACAACCCCGGCTACAACCTCCTTTTTTTGCAGAGGAAGCTTGAGGTACTCGGGCAACGCGAGTTCCGCTTCGAGAGAACGAATGGCGGGACGGTCAAGCGGGATGAGTTTGACGGGAAGCGACGAACTGTCGCCAGCGGACAAATGTGCCACGACAACCGCGGCCAGTGGCGGAATCTCGAATGACGCCACGCCTGAATCAGACAGCGGAGCGCTCAGCGCCTTGTCGCCGATTTCAAGGATGGCCCGCCCTGGCATCCGCGAACCGGAGGCGAGCGCGAACGACGCGGCGGCGGCCTCGCCCCTCGGCATGAACAGCTCGTCAGGGACGTCGGCGAACCGCGTGAAGGTGAAGCGATCAATCCGCATCCATGGATTGTTGAGGCGCGCCAGACTGTTCAGAAACGCCTGCGTGAACAAGACGGCGTACAGCGTCAGTGGCACCAACAGAAGGCAGAACGAAAGAGCGAGGCGTCGCCAGCGCCGATAGTCGAACCGCGACATAAGGTCGAAGGCCGCGGCCTTCGCGGCGACCTGCTTCAAGGCGGCCGCTCTCAGCTCGGGGCTGATCTCCCCGAGGTCGGCCTCGTCGTAGGCGAGTTCGACCGCACCCAGCAGGCGGTCCCCGAACTCGGGAAAGAGACGCTGCGCGTCCTCGGCGACACGCTGGCACGTGGCCGGACGCGCCCGGGCGCGCAACTCGCGCCAGGCGAACCCCAGCACGATCAGCACGATCGGAGCGGCGGCGAGCGTCCTCCCGACGCGTCCGATGTCGACGACACGCTCGACGAGGCAGAACGCCATGAAGATCACCAACGACACCAAAGCCGCCGAGAAAAGACGCTCCAGCAGTCGCAACCGCAGGTTCTCCGCCCTGAACCGCAGCAAGGCATCGACAAGTGTTTGAGGAAGTTCCATGGTGTCAGAAAATCCGAAAATCGAAGCACGAAATTCGAAACAGCGGATGAATGCTGACAAATGTCGTGCCGCAATTGTTCGAAATTTTATTTTCGGAATTATTTCGGATTTCGATATTCGGGATTCGAATTTTATCCCTTTTTCAGGATCGGTCCCTTCGGGGTGTCCTCGACGACCCAGCCGGCTGCTTTGAGCTGGTCGCGGCAGACGTCGGCGGTCTTGAAGTCCTTGCCCTTCCTCGCCTGCTGGCGCTTCTGAGCAAGCTCGGTGATCTCCGGCGGTATCTGCGATTCCTGGGAGGCGCCGAAGTCAAACACCGCCAAGACCTTGTTGAAGCTCTTGAACGTGTCGAGGATTTTCGCGGCTTCCGCGGCGCAGAGGGCGTTGGCGGCCATGAGGCGGTTGGCGTCGTGCTCCAAGCCGAAAACGGCGGCCAGCGCCTCGGAGATGTTCAAATCGTCGGCGAGTCCCGCCGCGAACGCCGAGGAGGCTTTCA